>DAOWIX010000033.1 GCA_030640695.1 Deltaproteobacteria bacterium
GAAAATGGGCCGGAACCCAGTCTAAAATGACGCCGATTTCATGCTCATGGCAGTAGTCGACAAAGAATTTGAAATCATCCGGGTTGCCGTAACGACTGGTCGGGGCGTAGTAGCCACTGACCTGATAGCCCCAGGAACCATCAAACGGGTATTCGCTGATTGGTAACAACTCAATATGAGTAAAGCCCAACTCCTTGACATGATCCACCAGTTGCGGTGCCAGTTCGCGGTAGGTTAAAGAGCGGTTGTCATCCTCCGGGCACCTCTTCCAGGAGCCTAAGTGAACCTCGTAGATTACTAGAGGTGACTTTGCCCCCTGGTGTACAGCTCGCTTCTCTTCCCAATCAGCATCATTCCAGATAAATGTCTGCTGGTCAAACACTTTGGATGCGGTTTTCGGGCGTAACTCCATCCTGAAAGCCAGGGGGTCGGTTTTTAGTCGCAGATCCCCTTTTTGCGTGCGGATCTCGTACTTGTAGATGGTTCCCGAGGAGAGTCCGGGAATGAAAATTTCCCAGATTCCGGAGCTTCCCAGAGAGCGTAAGGGGTTGCGCAAGCCGTCCCATTGGTTGAAATCACCAACCACGCTGACGCGTTCGGCATTGGGGGCCCAGAGGGCAAAAGTGACCCCGGCAACGCCTTCTCGATTTACAAGATGAGCTCCTAATTGATCGTAAAGTCTTTGGTGGCGGCCTTCGCTTATCAGGTGCAGGTCGAGTTCGCCGAGACCGGGAGAGAACGCGTAAGGGTCAGGGGTTGTCCAGGAAGAACCCTCGGAGAAATGAAAAGTGAATTTATAGGTGAGGGGAGCAGGCTCTTTGAGAGTCAGGGCAAAAAGACCGGCATCGTCTATCTTTATCATAGATATGGGGGAAGCTTGCGGATCGGCGGCCAGAAAATCAACGGTTTGCGCCCGTGGATGCCAGGCTCTGATAACCTGATGCTGGCTATCAACCGGATGTCGTCCCAGAATAGAGTGCGGATTGTGATGGCGGCCGTCGATCAGGCGCTTAAGGTCTTCAGGGGTAGTGCCATGCAAGTGCACCTGATGGTCTTTGTCTGCAATCATCTTTTTCTCCGGTTTAAGGGGTAGCAGGCGTTCAAAAAAGAACCTAAGACCACTTACATGACAGTGAAGTAGACCTGAATAGCTGCAATTTAACTAGCATGTTTCCACCAAGACGACAAGATGTGAATGACTTATTTCTTGACTGAATCAAAGAAGCACAGTATTTCAGTCGTCAGTCGTCAGTCGTCAGTCGTCAGTCGTCAGTCGTCAGTCGTCAGTCGCTATCCTCTGTGACTTGACTTCTGAATTATAAATGAAAAGGAGAAATTATGAATCGTCGTCGTGAAATTTTAATGGTTTTTTTCTGTCTGGTTTTTTTTCTGCCGGTGACCGGAGTTTGGGCCGGTAATGGTAAAGAGATCGCCAAAGTTGAAGTTTGTGCCGATGTCATCCGGCAGTTTGTCAAAATTCCGGACAATGCAGCCCCCCCCATTCTTTTGCGTAATGCCCAGGCGATTGCCATTATTCCCGGCATTATCAAGGCCGGTTTTATTGCTGGAGGGCGTTATGGGTGGGGGGTTGTGATGGCCCGTCAAGAGGATGGGAGTTGGTCAAAACCGGTCTTTGTGACCCTGGCGGGTGGTAGTTTCGGGTTTCAGGCCGGGGTGCAGTCGATTGATGCAATTATGGTCTTTAAAAGTCGGCAGAGTGTTGAACGTCTGACTCGGGGGAAATTTACTTTGGGGGCTGATGCTGCTGCCGCTGCCGGTCCCGTGGGTCGCAGTATGTCGGCGGGAACTGATATTACGTTGGGGGCCGAAGTTTATACTTACTCCCGTTCGCGCGGTCTTTTTGCCGGGGTATCGCTGGCCGGTTCCGGTCTCCAGATCGATTATGATGCGACCGACAAATTCTATGGACTCAGTGGTTTGACGGCCGGTGATGTGTTCTCGGGTTCTCGCATTAGTGAAGTCCCGCCGGTGGCAGATCATCTTATCCAGATTCTGACCCCGTATACTAAGTAGCTTTGATGGCGTCTCGATCACTGATTAGTCGTTGGTTGAAAAGCAAAGTTTTGCCTCTGGTACCGGTCGTGGCCGCTGCTTTGATCTCAGGTTGGGGAAAATCATGTTCGCCAATCACGGTTGTCAACGGTGAGCTTGAGGCTGAACGGGCCGCGGTCGGGCAGGGTTGCGTCTATGTTACCTGGCATCAGAGGCTCTTTAATCTCTTTTTTCTTAAATACCGGCGGCCGCTAACTATCATGATTAGCCGTAGCAAGGATGGCGAACTGGCGGCTGGCACCGCTCATCGTCTCGGCTTCGCCAGTGTTCGCGGTAGCTCCAGTCGGGGTGGTTCAACGGCCATGTATCAGCTCATTGAAGTGATGCGCGACCATCCTGAAATATGTGCCGGCATGCTCGGTGATGGTCCTCGAGGGCCAGCCCGAAAACTGAAGATGGGTACTTTGAAGATTGCCCAGGCGACGGGAGTGCCGGTACTGCCTTTTGCCTACGGAGCCAAACGCCATAAGCTCTTTGCTTCCTGGGATCGTTTCATGATTCCACTTCCTTTCTCCCCTTTGGTGATTATCTTTGGCGAGCCTCTTGCGATCCCTTCTCAAGCCTCCAGTCAAGAGCTGGAAGAGCTGTGTCTCGAAGTGGAAAACTCCCTGAATGAACTGGCAGAACGTTGCGACCTCTGGTGGCAGAACTCTTAAGATAGTCTCCTAACGGTTCTGCCACTCCGGTTCCTTCTTATCCAGAAAAGCCTTGATGCCGTTCTGGGCATCCTCTGAAAGGTTGTTCATGACGATGGTATGCTTGGCGTAATGAAATGCCTGAGCATCGCTCATATCGGCCTGGGCGTAGAGTCCCTGTTTTCCTACGGCTAGAGCAAAACCGCTGGCAGTTGCGATCTGTTCGGCTAACGCTTTGGTGGTTTGGTCAAGCTCATCAAGGGAGACTACCTTATTGATAAGACCAATCTCTTTGGCTTCGGTGGCCGTAAACTCTCGACCCGTAACCAGCATCTCCATCGCCGCTTTGCGACCGATGGCTCGGGTGATGGCGACCATTGGGGTGGTGCAGAAAAGTCCGATCTTAACCCCGGGGGTTGAAAAACGGGCCCCCTCTTCAGCCACTATCAGGTCGCACCAGGCCGCCAGCTGGCAGCCGGCAGCCGTAGCTATACCCTGAACCTGGGCGATGATAATCTGCGGAATTTCGTGGATCATCATCATCATCTTCGTGCATTGATCAAAGATGAATTTATACTCTTTGACTCCGGCATCAACCATCTCAGCAAGATAATGTCCGGCGCAAAAATGGTGACCGGCAGCCTTTAGGACAATCACCTTGATCGATTCGTCATTTGCAACTTCAGTCAGCAGGTTGATGATCTCTTTGATCATCTGGACTGAGAGGGCATTGACTTTACCGGCATTATTGAGCGTTAGATAGCCGACTGGGCCTTTATTTGTGAATGAAATTTCCTGATAATCCATGATTGTTTTCCTCTTTTTATAAAAGTTAATTGTTCAAGGGGTCAATGGGAAGGAAAAAGTCTCTGGTGTTCAATTTTGGTGCAGCGATCCTGAACCACGGTAATTCCAACTGCTGCGGCTTTTTTCGCCGCCTCATTGTTGACCAGGTCAAGCTGTGTCCAGATACATTTGATATCATCTCTGGTTAAAGCAATATCAACAATATCCGCGATAAACTCCGGTTTCCTGAAAATATCAATCATGTCGATGCGCTCCTCGATCTCGTCAAGGCTGCGATAGACCTTTTCGCCTAGAATTTCATTACTTTTCGGGTAGAGCGGAATAATTTTATAGCCGGCCTTTTGCAGATACCTGGCAACCTTATTGCTGTCTTTATCCGTTTTCGGGGAGAGTCCAATTATGGCAATGGTCTTGGTTATTGTAAAGATATCCTTGATCTCGGATGACGTCGCACTGATGAAAGTTTCTTTTTCAGTCATGATTTTCCTCGATGTTTTAAAAATGAAGAACCATAGTCATTGGTTTGTTTGGGAATTAGGGTAAAGAAAATAATTTTAGAGAGAATGTTGTTCGTCTCCTATAATAGATCGTTGGTCTGAATTCAATAGAGAATCTGATCGCTTCATGTCTCGAGGATGTGTATGATCGTCCCATTCGAAGTGCCCCTTTTTTTCTTTTTGTTGGCCACAGACGCACGCAGACAGAGTTGGTTGTTTTTTGTGGGAAACAAAAAAAGGCTCGGTGAAGATATCACCGAGCCTTTTAACGTTTAATAATAATGTGAGTAGAAAAACCGTGGTCTGTCCCCCATTTTCTGCTCTATTTTTTCCGTCGTCTGCGAGAGATCAGCAGGCCGCCAAGGCCGGAGCCGAGGAGCCAGACAGCGCCAGGGATGGGGACGGCATTATAACCGGCAATATAGGAGATGTCGCCCTGGACATGACCAACTAATAATTTGTAGTCATCGTTATCTACAGAAGCCATCGAATCCATGTAGATGCCGCTGCCGGGGTCGCTAGCGCACCATGTCCAAAGATCGACAAAATGTGAGCCATCCTTGACAACGACTTGATTATAGATGCCGGTCAAGCCCCAAGGTGCACCATTATCATCTTTTTCTATC
>DAOWIX010000038.1 GCA_030640695.1 Deltaproteobacteria bacterium
GAAAATGTCGTCAGGCGTGAGGGTGGTTACTTTTTTGGTGGTTCCGGGTCGATTGTCGATTATGCGGTGGTCATGCGGCGTTTACCGGAGGCTTTTTTAATGCGTCAGCTTTTGGCGGATGACCAGTTACAGGAGAGTCAACTTGATGAATTAGTTGATCTGTTGCACTCTTTTTATGAAGAGGCCAAGGTCTTTAAGGGTGGACGTTTTGGTTCGCGTGAGAAGGTTCGTTTCGATGTTGAGGAGAATTTTTCACAGACGAAAAGTTTTGTTAATGATACGATTATGGCTCGGGATTATCAGCGTATTGTTGATTTCAGCCGGAATTTTCTAAAAGCTCGGCATAAGCTCTTTGTGCGCCGGGTTAAAGATGGAGCCGTGCGCGAAGGGCATGGCGATCTGCATATGGAACATATCTGCCTGCCTCCCGGGGCGCCGCTGGTTTATGACTGTATCGAATTTAATCAGCGTTTTCGTCGCCTTGACGTGGTCAACGATCTTGCCTTTTTAGCAATGGATCTGGAAGAGAATAATCGCTTCGATTTTGCAGCCTATTTTATTGAGCGCTGTGCCCATCGGTTGGGATCTCTCTTTGAGTCTGAATTGTTGTTTTTCTACAAGTGTTACCGAGCCTATGTGCGGGGTAAGGTTTTGAGTTTTTTAAGTGCGGATGTGGCTTTGGGGGGAGAAGCCCGGGAGCAGGCTCGAGTTCGGGCGGCGCGCTATTTTCGTCTGGCAACTATCTATGCCTGTAAGCCGCCGGAGGGTATTACTCTGTTAGCCGGGGTTAGCGGTAGTGGTAAAAGTTATCTGGCCCGGGCGATGTCAAGTTTATGGGGGCTTACGTGGCTCCGCTCTGATGTTGTGCGTAAAGAGTTGCATGGTCTCTTAGGGCAGAAGGCAGCGGCTCCTTTTGGTAAGGGGATTTATAGTCGAGATAAAACGCATAAAACTTATCAGATTTTGGCCGAACAGACCGCTGCCGAAGTCGCTTCGGGGATGTCGGTGATCGTTGATGCCGGCAGTCTTAAAGCTGCTGATCGCAAGTTTATATATGAAGTTGCAAAGAGTAATGGAGTTCCGGTCAGGTTGGTTGTTTGCCGGGCGCCGTGGTCGGTGTTGGTGGAAAATTTGCGAAAACGTGAGGCGGCAGGCGTTGATGTCTCCGATGCCGATATTGAGATTGCCAGACGCCAGCGTTTTGAATCACCGACTCAGGAAGAGCTTGAAATGATCTCTTGGTTAGAAGTTGATACGCAGCAGGATCTTCTCGAACAACTCTATCATCTGGTGACGGCACAGTAAAAAGTATAATTCAGCATTCAAGTTACCCTGGTTGGTACCGAAAAAGTCACGTTTTGTTGAGCGTGACTTTTTTGTATTCCACCCTCTTTCAAGACATGATTCAGGGTGGGGATAACCAGGGGGACGGCTTCATCGATGGTCTCAATCCCGAAAAACTTCATCTCATTTCTGGCGGCAACTGGTAGCTCCTCAAGATTTTTCAGGTTCTCTCGGGGCAGGACGATTTTGGTGAGCCCCGCCCGGCGAGCGGCGAGAACTTTCTCCTTGATACCACCAACCGGCAGGATGCGACCGGAAAGAGAGATCTCTCCAGTGACCGCAACCTGGTGATCTGCGATCCGGCCACTGGCCAGAGAGAGCAGGGTCAGAAAGATGGCTAAACCGGCTGAAGGGCCATCTTTTGGAATTGAGCCCGATGGAATATGGATGTGGATCAGGTGTTTCTCAAAAAAATCCCCTTCTATCCCGTAGGTGGGGCTAAGGCTGCGCAGATAGCTTAAGGCGGTCTGGGCGGACTCCTTCATAACCTCACCTAAAGATCCGGTCAGGGTCAGGTTCTCCCCTTTTTCACTCTCCATTAAAGCGGCTTCAATAAAGAGGATGTCGCCGCCGGAGGGGGTCCAGGCGAGGCCGGTGACGATGCCTATTTTACTTTTTGCAGCAGCCAACTCTTTGTGATGTCGGGTTGGTCCCAGCAACTTAGGCAAATCCCGGCTCGTGATCGATTTTGGCAGAGTTTTGCCGACTACCTTATCACGGGCGCATTTACGCATTATTTTGCCGATCATCTTCTCCAGGTTGCGGACTCCGGATTCACGAGTGTAGTGATCAATTATGTCGTCTAAAGCTTCATCGGTAAAAACCATTCTCTCCTCTTTAAGACCGTGGTTTTCCCGCTGGCGATCAAGCAGATAACGGCAGGCGATACTTTTTTTTTCCTCTTCACTGTAGCCTGGTAGGGCGATAATCTCCATTCGATCAAGCAGTGGTGCCGGAATCGTTTCACTTTGGTTGGCGGTTGCAATAAAGAGAACCCGGCTTAGATCAAAGGGCAGGTTGAGGTAGTGGTCGACAAATGAGTTGTTCTGTTCCGGATCCATCACTTCAAGCAGGGCTGATGCCGGATCGCCGCGAAAATCACGCCCCAGTTTGTCAATTTCATCAAGCATAAAGACAGGGTTACGGCTTGCCGCTCGTTTGATCTCTTGAATGATCTTGCCGGGCATGGCGCCTAAATAAGTTCGGCGATGCCCCCTTATCTCAGCTTCATCATGGACTCCACCTAAGGAGAGGCGGATGAACTCTCGGCCCATAGCCCGCGCAATCGATTTCCCGAGAGAGGTTTTGCCGACGCCGGGAGGCCCCACCAGGCAGATGATCGGGCCTTTCGTCTCCTGGTTGAGCTGACGTACAGCGAGATGCTCGAGGATTCGCTCTTTGATTTTGTCGAGACCGTAATGGTCTTCATTAAGAATCTTTTCGGCTTTTTTGAGATCGAGGTTCTCCTGGTTCTCATCTTGCCAAGGCAACTCGGAGACGTATTCGACATAATGGAGGATGTTGTGGTAGTCGGGGGAGGCTGGGTTCATTCGCTCCAGTCGTTCAAGCTCTTTTGTAATAGTTTTGCGAATCTGGTCGCTAAGTTCAAGTTCGGAAACTCTTTTTTTAAGTTCATTGAGCTCTTCATTCTCGCTGTCGTTGCGCATTCCGGTATGGCGCGGCCAGCGAGCTCCATCCGGCGGGTTCGCCGCCTCCCCTTTATTCAATTTTTTCTGGCTTTCGTAAAGGAGTTGATGTACCAATTTGAGGCGGTCTCTGGGATTGGTCAAAGAGAGGGCTTGCTGCTGGATCGTGAAATCAGGTTGCAGGTAGATGATGATGAGATCTGCAAGGTGTCCGGGGTTGTTGATGCGGTCAAGCAGGCTGGTTGCGGCTTCAGGTAACGGCTGGCCGGCAGCACAGCAGACCTTAAGCAGGCTTAATGAGCTCTCCATGAGCATTTGGGTGGCGCTGTCGGAGTGTTGCTCGCGCTCCTGATAACCGGCAATCAAGGCTTGAATTGGTTCGCTGGTATTAAGCATGCGTAAAAATGATATGCGGCAGACCCCTTCAAGTACGGCTTCCAGTTGCGAGTTGTGATTCAATTGTGCCTGACTTACCCGACAGGCGGTGCCGACCGGATGGATGTTGTCGAAGGCCAGCGGAAAGGCCCCGGCTCGACGTTGATTGGCAATTGCGAGAAGTTCATTTTTTTTCTGACAATTGAGCAGAAGCTCGATATCTTCACGGCGTCTGGCGGTAATAGTGACTGCCAGTAGCGGGAAGATGACGATGTTGTGGAGAGCCAGAAGCGGAAGGCGGTCTGGAAGTAGTTGGGCTGGGCTTGAACTCACGGGAATGTTTGCCTTATATGATTTTTTAGTGCTCTTGTCAGTTTGACCACAGATTACACGGATAATACGGGTATCTCAAAAGAGCCTCAGCTCTTTCCGCGGCCATCCGTGTAATCTGTGGTTGAAAAAAATGGTTCCGGCCAGGTCGGGTTAGGTATGTATTTACGATTATAGTTTGGAATGTAAGATGTCGAGGGGTTTTTGTCAAGCTTAGATCACTCTTGCTGTGATTAGAAAAAAAGTATATAGTGCTCATTAAATTATGGTATGATACAAATTTAATGTTTTCGTAGAAAGTCGCTGGGCGGGGATGGTTTCTGATATTTGATTGACATAAAGAGGGTTTTCAATATGTATTGCTCTGAATGTAAATTGCGGGTTGCGGATGATAATGTTACGGTTTGTCCTGTTTGTCAAGGGCCTCTACAATCTGATGCGGAAGATGAAGCAGTGCTTATTAATGGTGGTGTGGTTGGTAAAGGTGAACCTAAGATTGAGGTCGAGGATAAATTCAGTGCTTATGAGAAGCCTGGCTCAGAGCTCAATTTTAATCCTGAAGAACTCGGCTTGCAATCCTCGGATCCGGTTGATCCTGATGCCGAAGATGATGATATTATGGCCCTGACCGATCTCTGGGAGGATGAAGATATTGATGCGGATCTGGAAGGGGTTCTTGCTGAAGCCTTCAGCCTCGATGAAGTTGATGAAGCTGTTGAAATGGAAGATGAGCTTGATCTGGGTGAGGATGGTTTGGATCTTGGTAAGCCTGGAGTTTCTCCAGCCAGCTCAGTGACTCCTGTCGCGCCGGCCCGCAATAGTCGATCTCCTTTATTGCTTCTGCTCTTAGTCGTGATTGGTGTCGGAGGAGCTTCATGGTTTTATTTCCAGAACCTTGAAGTAAAACCGGGTGACCAAGTTGTTAAGCCGGTATCGCAAGCCCAGTCGCTTAAGTCTGCCTCTGAACCTGTGGCGAAAGATTCGGTTGTTGAAAAAGTAAAAGTAGCAGAGCCTGTAACTGTAGCGGCACGCAGGGCTGCGGATGATAAGCCCGCTAAGCTTGAGGCCGTGGTTCCGGTTCGCGATTTAGCGCCGGTCGAAGTCGCCGCGAAGCTTAAAGATAAAGAGGTCGTAACGCCGTTGCAAAATGCAGCCGTAGATCAGGCCGCTACGGCTGGTGCTCAGTCACCAGTTGAGAGAGAAGAGGTGGCGGCTCTGGCTCAAAGGGTGACCGATTCGTCGGAAAAACCTGAAATGTCGACCGGGGTTGCGGAGAGTGTCGGAGAGAAGGGTTCAGATTCAGCAAAAGCGGCTGCTAAAGAGGTTACGGAAATTGCAGATAAGGCAAAAACGTCCGGGTTTTCTGCAGATGCATCAGTGCGCGATGGGGGCGAGGCGGCGGTTGCAGGGGTAGCCGGTGAAGTTGCCAAGGAGGCCTCTTTGGATAGAGTAGAAAAATCTCCAATACTTTCCTATGCTATACATATTGGGTCATTTAAAAGCCAGAAAAGAGTGTCTCGCCAGATTGCGATGCTGCAGAAAAAGGGTTTTGCGGCCTATTTTGTGGTGGTTGATCTTAAGGAGAAAGGGGTCTGGCAGAGAGTGATGATCCCAGGCGGAGCTACTAGAGAAGAGGCGAAGGTGGTTCAGAAAGAGCTCGCCGAACTTTTCCCTCGGGAGGAGAGCCTGATCAAAAAAATCAAAAAATGATGGCTTCGTACTTGTTTTTACCCTAACGCGGGCGTTGCCCGCAAGTAAGTGTTCTTATCAAGCCCCCAACAAAGCGCGGGGGCGAGTTGTAGGCTATCTTTATCTTCGATCTATTACGGTAGCGTCAAGAGAAGTTTGAATTTTCGGTCAGTTGTGTTGCGTTTCCAGTCAAGCGTTTTAACTTTTCGCTTAGGCTCCCTCTTTTCGTAGATCATGATGCTACTGGTAAAAGGCTCATTTTCGAAACTTGCTCTGATCTTATCCAGATCTTTGAGGTGGCATGCCAAGCACATACCGCAGTCTGAGCTGATCTCTCTGGGTACCGGTATCATGTCGATCGGGACGCCAATCTTGAGCAGCAGCTCTTCCGCCAGCATAACATTGTGGATTGAGTGAAAAATCAGGCGGAGTTCCATTAAGTTCGGATCAGTCATAGTGACCTCCGGCAATTATCGAGAGCGCCGTTACAACTTTTGAGATCTCTTTGGAATTATTGAAATAGCCCGGGGCGAGGCGCACCGTACCCTGCGGGAACGTGCCGATACTCTGGTGAGCCCGTGGGGCACAGTGGAGGCCGACTCGGGTCATTATAGAAAATTCGCGATCGAGACGGTGGCCGATCTCGGAGGGGCTCAGGTTGTCAATTGTGAATGAGATAACCGGCAATCTCTCCTCATCAGGTTTGGGCTCATAGAGCTTTAGGCCGGGGATCTCTTTAAGATCGCGACGCAGGTAGTCAGCCAGCCCTCTTTCATGTTCAATAATTCTATCAAGGCCGGTCTCTTCAATAAATTCAACCCCGGCTTTAAGGCCGGCTAATCCCAAGGTGTTGGGCGTCCCACTCTCATATCTGTCCGGCATGAACTCTGGCTGATATTCGGTTTCAGAGCGGCTCCCGGTGCCCCCAAAGAGCAACGCTTCCGGCTCAATCCCCTTTTTGATATAGAGTCCGCCGGTTCCCGGGGGGCCGTAGAGGCTTTTATGGCCGGTAAAGCAGAAAACGTCTGGATCAAGGGTCTCAAGATTGATGGGGTGGGCCCCAGCACTCTGGGCTCCGTCGATGACCGAGATGATCTGGTGCTCTTTTAAAATTGGTAACATGGTTTGGAGCGGCGCCAGGCTGCCAATTACATTTGAACCGTGATTGATGACTGCCATTCGGTACTTTTTCTGGTCGCACCACTGCTCTAAAAGTTTTAGATCGTAATGGCTGGTAGTTGTGCCGGGGAGTATGTCGATCGTAATCTTACGCAACTCTTCAAGGCGGCGTAGGGGCCGCATGACTGCATTATGTTCAAGTCCGCTGGTCAAAACCCGGTCGCCTGGGCGGAGTAGGCCGAAAAGGGCGAGGTTGAGAGACTCGGTGGCATTTTGCGTGAAGATTATGCGGCCCGGGTCGTTTAACTGGAAGAGGCGGGCCAGCGCTGTGCGGGTCTGGAAGAGAATTCTGCCGGCGGCTGCCGCCAGTTGATGCCCGGAACGTCCCGGACTGGCTCCGACATTTTCAAGATAGTCCTGTAGAGCCGCCATTACGGTTTTGGGTTTGGGGTATGAGGTGGCGGCATTATCAAGGTAAATCATGTTCTGACCACCTTGTCTGAAGCGGTTAAAAGGCTTGCTATTTCAAACATGTTGGAGACTTGGCCCGCAGACTGTTTCTCTTGGAGATGATAGAAGTCCAGACAGGTGCCGCAGACCAAGATTGTAGAGCCGACACTTTCCAGGGATTTTATAGTCTCAAGTTCATCGGATTCGGTGGTGGCCAGAAAAACACCGCTGTTGACAAAGACGATGGTTTCGGGGGGGCTCTCCAGCTCCGCTAGGGTTTTCAAAAAAGCTTTCATAAGGATGTGCCCCAACTTATCATCACCACTGCCCATGCAGCAGTTGTCAATGTAGAGAAGGTAGCTGTTTTGTCGATCGCTGCGAGGTGGCTTTGGGGGTTGCAACTCGCAAGAGAAACCTCTGGTGATTGTCAGGGTGAAAGTTTCGTCAGGGTGGGTTTCCTGAGAAACCATAAAACCCTGGCTTTCGGCAAAACGGGTAACATTGACACAAGCTGCCTGATTGTCAAGTTGAACCGTAATAATAACCTCGTCTGACTCTTTATCGAGGCTTAAAAAGGTTTTCCTGGTCTCGACTACCGGCAGAGGGCAGGCCTTCCCTTTAAGGTCGAGGTTGATAACTGCGGGGTTGCTCATTTTTGTAGTTTTCTCCAGAGTCATTAAAGTGAGGTCGAAATCCAAGCAAAATTGTAACCGAATTTAATGTCTATATTTTTTGTTGTACTTTTGCAAATAGTTTTTCCCGATATTCTTGGAGGGTTGCATAACTCTTATTTATTCTGAGCCATTCCACGACTTAAAGGTTTTCGGTTGTTAATGGGCTGGAATCTGGAATGGCGTTGACTTTGAGATTGTAAATTGCTATATGTCCACCGTTCTTAAGGTGAGATAATGTAAGTTTTTGGAAGTGTCTCTGTCACTGGTGGGCAGCCTGGACTTCAAATCCAGTGTTTTCGGCTGATACCCGGAAAGGTGGGTTCGATTCCCATACACTTCCGCCAATCTTTAAAGTTTGGCGGAAGCGATGGTGCCGAAGCATATAGCAGAGCACCAGGTATAATATTTTTCCCCGGCAAAAGCCGGATCTGGGAGTGAGTATGTTTGGTATAGGTATTCCCGAACTCGTTATAATTTTGGTTATAATTTTGATTATCTTCGGTACCGGGAAGCTGCCCGAGATCGGCGGCGCATTGGGTAAAGGGATTCGTAATTTCCGAAAAGCTTCCCATGAAAAGCCTGAAGAGATCGATGTGACCCCGGAGACAGATGGTGAATCTGATGCCGGAAAGCAAGATCCAACTGCAAAGACATCCAACTGAAATAGTTGATGTCTTTGCACGAAGTCTTTATCGGTTTCGGTAGTAATCTTGGTGATCGTTGTGCCTTGATTAATCAGGCTTTGCTGGCACTTTCCAGACTACCGACGACCTCTCTGGAAAAGCTCTCATCGCTCTATGAAACGGCTCCGGTCGGCTATCTGGAACAGGACTCTTTTCTGAATGGTGTGGTACTCGTCAAAGGTTCGTTGAAGGCTTCCGATCTGCTTGAGCGACTGCTGGAGATCGAAAGCTCACTCGGGCGAGTGCGGAAGGAGCGCTGGGGGCCGAGGACAATCGACCTTGACATCCTCTTTTATGGCGATGCAATAATTGATGCCCCGGATCTACATGTGCCTCACCCTGAACTTTTTAAGCGAATATTTGTCCTTGAGCCGCTGCATGAGATTGCACCAGAGTGGTTGCATCCCTGTTTTGGCGGTACAATTTCTGAGTTATTGTGTAAACATCAATCGAACAATCCCGATGAGGTTCCCTGCCGGATAGTGGCCGCGCCTCCCGAGGTTGCTCTGAAAGAGGTAAACGATGGAATTTTTTATAGATACGGCCAATCTTGACGAGATCAAAGAGGCCATGAATTATGGCCTGGTTGACGGTGTGACTACCAACCCTTCGCTGGTTGCTAAAGAGGGACTCGACTTTTTCCCCGGGATACGTGAAATAGCTGAGTTGGTTCCGGGGCCAGTCAGTGCTGAAGTGATCTCTTTAGAGGCTTCAGGAATGGTGCAAGAGGCGCTGGAACTTGTGAAGCTTGGTGATAATATTGTGATCAAAATTCCGATGCTGCCTGAGGGTCTGAAAGCCGTCAAGGAACTTACCGGGATGGGCATTAAAACCAATGTAACTTTGATTTTCTCACCTCTGCAGGCACTCTTGGCGGCCAAAGCCGGAGCTACCTATGTCAGTCCTTTTGTCGGACGGCTTGATGATATTGCTACCGACGGCATGGAGCTGGTTCGCCAGATTGCTGATATTTACGACAATTACGGCTATTTAACCAAAATTATTGTTGCCAGTATCAGGCATCCTCAGCATGTTTTGGCGGCAGCTGAGCTCGGGGCTGATGTCTGTACTATTCCTCTTAAGGTTATGATGCAGTTAGCTAAGCACCCGCTTACCGATATCGGTATCGAGAGTTTTCTTGCCGACTGGCGCAAGCTTGAGGGAGAGCAGAGTTCAAAATGAAATTATCGGTCTGGCGCTTAGTTCTCCTTGTGATTTTGTTAGCTCTCTTTGTAGCTGGTTGCAAGATTCCCTTGGATGAACGTCAGGCTGTGGCTGAGTTACAGAAAAAGGTAGCGATGCTGGGAGAGGAACTCGAATCGGGTGCCAGCCGTCAGCAGAGTTTAGAGCAAAAACTTGAGGCTTTGCAGTTGCGTTTTGATGAAGCCCGCGATCTGCTTCTTAAACAGGGAGAAGAGTTGCAGGCTTTAGCTGGAGCTCAGTCCGTTATGGGGAAACGGTTAGCGGCGAAAGCAAGTACTGAGAGCACAAAGGCATCTGTGGAGCTTCAGCCCCTGCCGCCATCTTTCAGTAAAGAGGAGGAGCAGGCTTTTGAGCAGGTCTACAGTGACTCTCTGGCTGCTTATCATAATGGTGACTATGAAAATGCGGTTAAACTTTTTGCTGCCTATCTCAGGGATTTCCCAACCACGGAAAAGGCGGCTAATGCGCGTTACTGGTTGGGAGAGAGCTACTACTCTTTGGCCCAGTATGCTCAGGCGATTACCGAGTTTAAAAGAGTGCAGAAAGATTTTCCTGTAAGTTCCAAAGTCCCTGATGCTTTGCTCAAAACAGCGATGTCATATGAGGCTATCGGGGGCCGTGAACCGGCCTTGGCGGCTTATAAAGTGTTACTGCGGAAGTATCCGGTTGGTTTGAGCGCGCAACGGGCCGAAAAAGCTCTGGCTCGACTCGAATAGATCTTGACAAACTGAGACTGATTGATTATATAGCGCATCCGTTTCTGGGAGATGGTCGGCGGCTTTTGCTGCATTCCAGGAGGCGGGAGAGAATTTTTGTCTATTATAGAGGAGTTACGGATAATGTATGCCGTTTTACGTACCGGAGGAAAGCAGTATCGAGTTGCATCCGGAGAAGTGATTGATGTTGAGAGGATCGTCGGCGAAGCGGGCGATGTTGTAGATTTCCCAGAAGTTTTGAGTCTTGTTGATGAAGATGAAGTAAAAGTCGGAACCCCTCTGCTGGAAGGTGTTACAGTGAAGGGCGAGATCGTGGCTCAAAAACGAGGCGAGAAAATCTTGGTTTTTAAATCAAAGCGCCGTAAAGGTTATCGTAAACGCCAGGGACATCGCCAAGAACTGACGCAACTTAGAATTACTGAAATAAGTAGTTAATATAAGGAGATAGACGACTATGTCTCATAAGAAAGGTGGCGGTAGTACCAGTAATGGCCGTGATAGTGAAAGTAAAAGACTTGGAGTTAAACGTTACGGTGGTGAAACTGTAGTTGCGGGTAATATTATTGTTCGTCAGCGGGGTACCAAAATTCATCCCGGAAACAATGTCGGTCGTGGCAAGGATGACACTCTTTTTGCCAAGACGGATGGAGTTGTCACATTTGAACGTTTTGATAAGCTGCGTAAAAAGGTTAGTGTTTACGCTGTAGCGGTATAATTTCTGCTGGATACCGGTTTAGCCGGTTTGCAGTGATGTTTGAAAGGTCTTTGATTGACCTTATGAAAAAGCCCTTTTTAAAAAGGGCTTTTTTTGTTTATAGAGAAAATTATACATGGGGGTTGATCTTTTTTTAATATGCGATTTATTGATGAAACAAAGATAGATGTGGAAGCCGGCAACGGTGGTAACGGGTGCGTCAGTTTTCGTCGGGAAAAATACATTCCTAGAGGTGGTCCCGATGGCGGTGATGGTGGTAAGGGAGGAGATGTTATTCTTATTGGTGACAGCCAGAAAAACACCCTCCTTGATCTGCGTTACCAGCGTCTCTATCGGGCCCATAAAGGCTCTAATGGTTCGGGTAAAAACCGCACCGGAGCGGCTTCGGAAAATATTGAGATTAAAGTTCCATTAGGCACTGAAGTTTGGTTTTTACCTCCTGAAGGAGAGCCTGGCGAAGCCTTTTTAGGCGGTGAAATCCTGGAACATGGGGCTACTTTGGTAATCGCCAAGGGTGGTCGTGGCGGCAAGGGTAATGCCCACTTTACCTCTTCCACTAATCGGACGCCGCGTTTTGCCCAACCTGGAGCAGAGGGCGAAAGTGGCTCTTTTAAATTGGTCTTGAAATTGATTGCTCAGGTCGCCTTGATCGGATTGCCAAATGCCGGAAAATCAACTTTGATTTCAACTGTTTCTGCAGCTCGTCCCAAAGTTGCGGCCTATCCTTTTACAACCTTGAAACCAAATTTGGGGATTATGATGGTGGGCGATTTTCAGCAGATTGTAATTGCCGATATCCCGGGTCTGGTGACTGATGCCCATCTGGGCACTGGTCTGGGAACCCGTTTCTTACGTCATATTGAGCGGACCGAGATGTTGGTTCATCTGCTCTCCGTATCCGAACATCATGATTGCCAGGCCCTGATCAAGGCCTATGAAGTAGTGGCCCGTGAGCTGACACTCTATCGGGAGGATCTTATCGACCGCGAGAAATTAGTCATCCTTACTCAGATTGATACGATCTCCGAGGAGAGATTGGTCGAGTTGCTGGATGAGTTACGAAAACATCCTTTAATGGCTAACCGCAAAGTGATGGCGATATCTGCCGTAACCGGAACCGGGCTTAAGGATTTCAAAGATAGGCTGGCTCTGAGTATGGCTGGTTAGCTATGGTATTGATTCCTTTATATGGAGTAATCGGTAATCCCATAGGTCACTCTTTGAGTCCGATTATGCATAATGCGGCCTTTGCGGCGACCCATAAGAGGGCTTTTTTCAGCGCTTTTCAAGTTGAAGATCTTGAATCGGCGATGGCTGGAGTACGAGCTTTAGGGATTGCTGGTTTGAGCGTCACTTTACCGCATAAAACCGAGGTTATGAAATATCTCGACTGGATTGACGAGCAAGCCTTATCGATTGCCGCGGTTAATACTGTGGTTAATCGCCAGGGTCGTTTATGTGGATATAATACAGATGCTGCC
>DAOWIX010000100.1 GCA_030640695.1 Deltaproteobacteria bacterium
AGCAACACCAGTCTGGAGGGCCTCTATGCCTCCGGGTCGATGTTCTGTACCCAGTGTGAAGCGCATGGTTTCAGCCGGATCACCTATTTCCTCGACCGACCCGATGTTCTGACCTGTTTTACCACTACAATTGAAGCTGATATAAACGAGTTTCCTGTTCTTTTGAGCAATGGCAACCTTATTGACCAAGGCGCAATGGCTGATGGTCGTCACTTTACCGTCTGGCAGGACCCCTTTAAGAAACCGGCCTACCTTTTTGCCCTGGTGGCCGGCAAACTGACAACTCTAAAGGATAGCTTTACGACAATGTCGGGTCGTGAAGTCGCTATTCACTTTCATGTCGAGGATCAAAACCGCAATAAGTGCGACCATGCCATCGCCGCGCTAAAAAAATCGATGCGCTGGGATGAAGAGGAGTATGGCCGGGAGTACGACCTCGATCTCTACCAGGTGGTCGCCGTTGATGACTTTAATTTCGGAGCCATGGAGAACAAAGGCCTCAATATCTTTAATTCAAAGTATGTCCTGGCCCAACCCGAAAGTGCTACCGACATGGACTACGAAGCCATTGAAGGAGTTATCGCCCACGAATACCTGCACAACTGGACCGGCAACCGAATCACCTGTCGTGACTGGTTTCAGTTGAGCCTGAAAGAGGGCTTGACCGTTTTTCGCGACCAGCAGTATGGAGCTCAAGCCTTTCCCGGCGGTGGCCGCCGGATCCGCGAGGTACGACGGCTGCGTAATTTTCAGTTTCCTGAAGATGCGGGCCCCCTGGCCCATCCGGTTCAACCCAAAGAGTATGTCGAAATCAACAATTTCTACACCACTACAGTTTACGAAAAAGGGGCCGAGATCATCCGCATGCTGCAAACCCTGCTCGGCGAAGCGGGCTTCAAAAAAGGCATGCAGATCTATTTCGATCGCCATGACGGTCAGGCCGTAACCATCGAAGATCTGCTTAACGCCATGAGTGAGGCCAACGATTATGACCTTAAGCAGTTTCGCCGTTGGTACGACCAAGCCGGAACCCCGCACCTGACTATCACTCAAACGTGGCAACCGCAAACCGCTGAATTTATTTTGACGATTGTTCAAGATTGTCTGACCACTCCAGGAAAAACCGAAAAACTACCTCTATACCTGCCACTGACCGTTGCCCTGCTGGATCCCGAGGGCAACGAGCAATCTATAAAACTTGCCAGCGAATCCGGGCCCGGCTCAGCCGGCAGCCGTGTTCTCGAGATCAAACACAGAAAAGAGGAGTTCCGTTTTCAAGGATTTGGACGTAAACCGATTGTTTCCCTACTGCGTGACTTTTCCGCTCCGGTTCAGCTCAGCAGCCACGACGACAAAGAGGAGTTGGCTTTTCTCCTTACCCATGACAACAATCCTTTCAGCCGTTGGGAAGCGGGCCAGAAACTGGCCTTAATCGAGATTCTGAATCTAATGAAAGATTCAGAACATTCTGAGAAGGGTGAAGTTGGTAAACTTTCGGGCGAAACATACGGCCAAACGTTCGGCACGCTCGTCAACAAAGAGTGGTCTCCGGCTGAGGCTGATGGAGCCGCCGAACTCCTTATCCTGCCCGGTGAAATCTATATCGGCGAACAGTTAAACAAAATTGACCCGCAGGCAATTTTTGTGGCTCGGCAAACCCTGCGACAAACTCTGGCTCAACGCTGGCAGACAGAACTTGAAGCTCTCTACAACCACCACCAAACCTCTGGCCCCTACCGTCCACTACCTGCAGAGATGGCCCGACGCCGCTTGAAAAATATCGCCCTTGACTATCTCGTAGCTTTAGGCCTTAAAGGCCCGGCCCTTAAACTCTGCCGTCGGCAATACCTTGAAGCCGACAACCTGACCGACCGGCTGGCCGCTCTTTCCGGCCTGCTAGAAATAAACGCCACCGAAAAATTGCCCGAACTCGAAGATTTCTACCAGCGCGGCGAAAACAACTCCCTCCTTAAAGACCGCTGGTTTGCCCTACAGGCTGCAGCCCGCAACCCCGAGACCACACAGCTGGTAGCAGAACTGACCCGCCACCCTTATTTTAACCGCAACAATCCAAACCGGGTCAGGGCCCTGCTCGGCACTTTTGCCGCAGCCAACCAATCCGCTTTTCATCAGCCGGATGGTTCCGGCTACCAACTTTTAGGCCGGGAGATTACCACCCTTGACAAAACTAACCCCATGGTCGCCGCCCGTATGGCCGGAGCTTTCAGCCGCTGGCGCCGTTTTTCTTCACCTTACGGAAACCTGATGCGAAAAGAACTTGAAAAGCTGGCGAATATGCCAAAGTGTTCCCGCGATCTTGGAGAAATTGTTAACAAAAGTTTAACTTCTCTTCCGACAACTTAAGGCTCGCAAAAAAATACAATTGCACAATCATCGATTTTAATTTATAAAAATGTCCGCTTTGCAGGTTTTCTGAGTTTTGCCTTAATTTTTTTCATATTTTTCAAGGAGTGTTTCATGCCTAAACGCGAGGATATCAACAAAGTTCTGATTATCGGTTCCGGCCCCATCGTTATCGGCCAGGCCTGCGAGTTTGACTACTCCGGGACTCAAGCCTGTAAAGCCTTAAAAGGGCTCGGTTATGAGATTGTCCTGGTCAACTCCAATCCGGCCACCATTATGACCGATCCGACGGTCGCCGATGTCACCTATATCGAACCTTTAAACCTCGCGACCCTGACCGAGATTATCGCCAAAGAACGTCCCGATGCCCTGCTCCCCAATCTCGGCGGCCAGACCGCCCTCAATCTCTCTTTTGCCCTCTCTAAGGAAGGTGTACTCGAAAAGTATGGAGTCAAGGTCATCGGCGTCAACATCGACGCTATTGAACGTGGCGAAGACCGTCAGGAGTTCAAGAATACGATGGCCCGCCTCGGCATTGAAGTTGCGCGCAGTGAGATTGCCACCAACCTCAAAGAAGCTGAAGCCATTATTAAGAAGATGGGACTGCCGGTGGTTATTCGGCCAGCCTACACCATGGGTGGTACGGGCGGCGGTTTCGCCTATAACAAGGATGAGTTTACAACCCTGGCTGCCAGAGGCCTGGCTGCCAGCCCGGTCAGTCAGATTCTTGTCGAAGAGTCAGTTTCAGGCTGGGAAGAACTTGAACTTGAGGTTGTCCGCGATGCCAAAAACCAGAAAATTACTGTCTGTTTCATTGAAAATGTCGACGCCATGGGGGTCCATACCGGAGATTCTTACTGTACGGCCCCGATGCTGACGATCTCTCAGGAGCTTCAGGATCGTCTCCAAAAATACTCTTACGACATCGTTGATGCGATTGAAGTTATCGGCGGCACCAATGTCCAGTTCGCCCATGATCCGAAAAGCGGTCGGGTTGTAGTTATCGAGATCAATCCCCGAACCTCACGCTCCTCGGCTCTGGCTTCGAAAGCAACCGGCTTCCCGATCGCTTTAGTCTCGGCAATGCTGGCTTGCGGCCTGACCCTCGACGAAATCCCTTACTGGCGGCTCGGCACGCTGGAGAAATACAGCCCCTACGGCGACTATGTCGTGGTCAAATTCTCACGCTGGGCTTTTGAAAAGTTCAAAGGGGTTGAAGATCGCCTCGGCACCCAGATGCGGGCCGTCGGCGAAGTCATGAGTATCGGCAAAAACTACAAAGAAGCCTTTCTCAAAGCGATTCGCTCCCTCGAAAACGGTCGTTCCGGCCTCGGTTTTGCCAAGGATTTCAAGCAAAAGAGTCTTGATGAACTCTTGGAGATGCTACATGAGCCGAGCAGCGAACGTCAGTTTATTCTTTATGAAGCCCTGCGCAAAGGGGCAACAATCGCAACTTTGCATCAACTCACCCATATCAAGGCCTGGTTTCTAGAACAGATGCTGGAACTGGTAGAACTTGAAGAGAAAATCCTTAAATATAAGGGC
>DAOWIX010000178.1 GCA_030640695.1 Deltaproteobacteria bacterium
TAAGAGTGTTTTTTCTGAATTTACCACTACGAACGGATGGTTTGAATACAAAAATGCTGATGGGAAATTTATCAGATCGAAAGAGGGAAAAGACGGAGATAATTTTACAACTCGAGAGTTATCATCATGGTACTGGTGCTGTAAGGTCGACGCGAAAAAGCAGGTCACGAGTAAAATTACGGCTAAACTAGTGAGAGGCGGGGAAAAGCTTGTTTACGGCTTTTGTGAGATGCCGGTTCCTCTCGAAAAACTGGATGGATATCCCGGCTTCTACTTGCACATCATTGATGGCATCGCGAAGCCTGCGGGGTTTGTAAAGCACGGAAAATTTGATGTTAAGACGTCATACTACGAGAGGGCAAAGGGAGAGTATCTGTTCGGTAAACTCAATGGTGATTGCACTTCTATTAATTCAGAGGGGAAAACAGGTGGGGGGGGATATGTGCATGGTCGCCGAGAGGGTGTACATGTGTCTCATCCTGATAAGGGTTGGAAAAGGAGCATAACCTATAAAAATCACAGAATGGACGGATCTTACAAAGAGTACTTAAATGGGAACCTTGTTTGTGAACGCAATTACAAGAGAGGCGTTCTCGACGGCCTCTGCACGGAGTATTATAGTTCAGGCCAACCTGACTCTTCAGTGAAGGAGTATGAAGCATATTATACTAACGGCATCATAACGAGTTCGGTGAAGGAATTTGGCAAGGTTGATACCGGAGGTCTTATGGTTGTCGCTGAGGGACCAGTCAAAGATGGATGTTCAACTAAGGATATTGGAACTGCGGTGGGCCAATCCAAGTGTGGGCGATGGAAATATTGGGATGAAAAAGAATCTAAATATAAGATAAGACAGCATGGCTCTTGCAGATAATCTGGTACCCAGGGGCTTGAAGTACAATTGCCAAAATGCTACCCAATTTCCCGATTACAGTTTACTATATAAAAGTGTTGCAGTTTGCATGTTGTTGAGTTTGGCGCCCTTGTGGCTCAGTGCTTAGTTTTTTTGGTTTAGGTTTTGCCGGGTGAGAGTTATTGTTCCATGACCAGGCGCAACACCTCTAGCAACTGGTTTAAGGAGTATGGCTTTGTGGAGATGCCTCGGAAACCATACTCGCTATAATTTGCCATCACCGGATCATCGGCATAGCCGCTGGAGACAATCGCCCTGGCATCGGGATCAAGGGCAAGAATCTCCTTCATGGTTTCCTGGCCGCCCATGCCGCCGGGGATGGTCAGATCCATTATGATGATGTCAAAAGGTTCTTCGGCATCCAGGGCCCGCTTGTACTTCTCGAGGGCCTGATGGCCATCGTCGACCGTTTCAACCTCATAGCCACTTTTTAGCAACATTTGTAAAACCACCTCGCGGATGATCTCCTCATCGTCCATTACCAGGATTTTGATTTTTTGCGTTGGGCTCGTGTCTCGGTTTGAAGTTTTCTCTATTTTTTCTATCGTTTTGGCTTCGGAAGCGGGAAGGAGGAGAGTGAAAATGGATCCCTTGCCAAGTTCTGAGTTCACGTTTATATGGCCGCCATGGCGGTTGACAATTGAATAGGTAGTGGCCAGTCCGAGACCGCTACCGGTCTGCTTAGTGCTGAAGTAGGGGTCGAAAATCCGCTCAAGATGCTTTTTGTCAATGCCGCATCCTTCATCCCGCACCGTAATCTTGATATATCTCCCCTCCTGAAGGCCGGGTAGCACTTCTTCGGAAAACTCTGTGTTTTCCAAGGTTATGTAGAGATGGCCGCCAGCGGGCATGGCCTGGTTGGCATTGATTGCCAGGTTGGAGAAGACCTGTTGTATTTGCCCCTTGTCGACGTCAGCCAACCACAGGTTGGGAGCCTGCTTGAACACCAGCTTGACATTGCTGCCGGAAAGATCGAAGCGGACAACCTCACTCACCAGTTCGCCAAGACTGACATCCTCTCTGATAGGCGCTCCGCCCTTGGCAAAGGTGAGCAGTTGTTTGGTCAGGCTGGTGGCTCGGTTCATCGATTTTCCGGCCTCCTCAAGAGCGTAGAAGGCCGGATGATTTTTGTCCAGATACTCTTTGGCAATCGAGATATTGCCGAACAGGCCCATCAGGATATTATTGAAATCATGGGCAATGCCGCCTGCCAGGGTGCCGATACTTTTCAGTTTTTCCATCTTCTGGAGCTCTTCTTCGGCTCGTTTCTGTTCGGTTATGTCAATGGCAACCCCGATTGCAGACGTTATTTCACCGTCGTCTGCAAAAATCGGATAGCTTGAAAAAAGGGCTGGAAAGGTCTCACCTGATTTTCTGACCAGGATTGATTCACCGCGAAAACCTTCCCTCTTGGTTCTCATTTGCTCTTGTATTTGTGGGAATTTATCAACATCCTCACGAAGATGGAGAAGGGCTACCGGTTGACCAATAATTTCTTCGGCCTGATAGCCGAAAATCTGTTCCGCGCCGGGACTGAAGTCAATAATTTTAGACTCTTTGCCATTTGCATCAGTCTTAACGAAGGAGACATCTTTCGCCGCGGCGAAGACTTGACGGAGGTTGGCTTCACTTTGCCTGATTTTTTCTTGCATTTGGTTGGCATTTTCTGCCATTCGGTCAAACTCAACCAGCTTAACCAAGTCCCGGTTTATCATTTCATTATGTGACGCCGCCCGGTCAAAAAAAGAGGCAAAGAGGTTGAAATCATTTTTGAGCCGGCGGTTCAAAAGGTTGAAGAAAAAGAGAAAAAGGGTGACGATTCCGATAATAATCAGAATGGAGTAAAGCAGCTTCATTTTTATCTGGCCATTTAAAGTGCTTTGCATCAGGGCGATATCGCTCTCCACATCATCAAGATAAACCCCGGCCCCCACCAGCCACAGCAACTCAGGGATTCCGTGAATAAAAGAGGTTTTGGGTGACTCTTTGCTGGGGTCGGTTAATTTTATCCACGAATAATAGATATAGTCACCCTTAGGTTTTAAGGCAGCAGCGTACTCCTGGGCAAAAAGTTCTTTCACTTTCTCAGGATTGTTGTCGAAAGCCTCCCACAATTTTTTTGTTCCATTCATTAATTCTCCATTTGAAACTAAAGCATCGCCATTGAATCTGTTAATGAAAATATAACCTTCCTTGCCAAAGCGAATTTTGCTGATTTTTTGCAAAATCTCGGCTTTTAGAGGTTTTTCGATATCCTCGATATATATCCCGCTCCCGATTTCCCAACTATAGGTCGGAAAAAGTTTTACGAACGTGATCTTCTTTTTAGTCTCTTTTTTCTCAAGCGGTTTATCCCATTTGTATTCGCTGAAGCCTTCGCCGGAACTGATCGCCAGAGTCAAATTCTTTTTTGCCGCTTCTCGTTTTTCCGGATTTTTTATGTCGTTAAGATGTCGGCCTTCCATTTTCGGGTAGATCGGGTGCAGCATTGAGACGCCATCAATACGGCGGATGAAAATATATCCATTCCCGCCATCAAAACGCAGAGGCCGCAAAACCTCGATGATTATCTCCTGGATTTCAGCCTCACTTTTTGTTCCCTTGTAGCGTTTATAGATACTATGCGCTATGGCGCAGGCTTCATACACTCTTGACTTTACAGTGTTTTTTGCCAGAGACAGGCTGCGGTTTTGTTCATGGCTAATCATGGCAACGGCACGATTAACCTCTTGTTTGATTAGCTGTTTTTGCCGGGCAATGTAGTCTGTGCGCATCTGTTCTGCTCGAGAGCTGAAATCCCGGGAGGAGTCGATAATATTAAGGATCATGATACTGGCACCTATCCCGACCAGTAAAACAACCCCCAGTAACTGAACAAGCTTTATAAAACTTCTTTTTTGTTTCATGGAACAGGCCTCAGAGACAGTTGCAATAGTGTATGTTTGCCTGATTGATAATATTTTACGCAGCCAGTCAACGGTATAGGAGATTAGCGTTTTTTGCGAAAAAGATTAGATCTCTCAGTGTCCGTAGCACTTTTGCTCGATTCTTACAAATAAATTAGTCGTAATCAAACGTTATTTTGTAGTGGTAGGGCGGCTTTTTTTTCGGACAAACCGGTCAGCAGGGGGATGATCAGGAGGCTCACACAAAAAAGGATGACACCGTTCCAGCCCTGTTTTTCATAGAGTAGGCCGGAGATCGTGATGCCGGCGCAGCCGCCGAGATAGTAGGAGAGGACGTAGAGAGCGTTGGCGCGGCCTTGGGCCTGGTCGAGTTTGCGGTTTAAGGTGCCGACCGCAGCCGCGTGGATTGTGAAAAAGCCGGCGCAGACCCCAAGCAGGCCACCAATAATAGCTGTAAGGTGAGGTTGGGTGAGAAGTGTCAGTGAAAGAGCAAATATTAGGGTGCCGCCGATCATGGTGGGGCCCGAGCCGATACGGTTGCAGAGACGTCCGGCGGCGGGGCCGGTAAAGATGCCGACGATGTAGACCAGATAAACAAGGGTAATGGTGTCGGTTGACAGGTTAAAAGGCGCCGTGCTCAGGCGAAAGGGCAGGTAGTTAAAAAGTGAAGAGAAGATGGCAAAACTTCCCGCCGCGCAAGCGTAGATAAGACGCAGTTCGGGGCGGGTAAGTAAGTTCAGGAAAGAGATGGTTGGTTCCTGAACGGTTGATTTTTTTATGGTTTCACGAGGCAGATTGCGCAAGGCGGTAATTACGGTTATTAGAATCAGGCCAGCGGCGCCAAGAAGTGCTAAACGCCAGTTGAAAAAACTATCAACCCAGCTGCCTAAAAGACGCCCGCCGAGACCGCCGCAGACGGTGGCCGAAACATATGAACCCATGACTAAATTGAGGCGGTCGAGGGGCAGGGTTTTAGCCAGGTAGGCAGCCAGGCAGGTGGTCAGAGCCGGAATGAAGAGCCCCTGCAGGAAGCGGGCAGCGATAAAGAGTCCGAGATTGTTGGTGAGGGCGCAGATCAGGCCGCCGCAAGCAACCATGATCCCGCCGCCCAGAATGATAGGCTGAATCTGGATTCTATCGGCCAGCGCCCCGAAAGGCAGATTGGTGAGTGTGATCCCTAAGATAACAGCCGAAACGCTGGTTGAAATTAAAACCATTGAAGTGGCAAATTCAGCCTGTAAAACCGGTAGCAGGGGTTGCGTGATATAGATATTGGTAAAAGATGCCGCAACCAGGGCAAAGACGGTCAGCTGAAGACGGAGGTAGCTTGGTGTGGTCAAGGTTGGAGATGGTTTAAGTGAGGGATTCATAAGAATTGACCATAATGAAGTAATTTTTTCTTGCAGATAACATAGTTTGTTGAAAAAGACTCGATGATTCTTTTTCAACTTCACTTCGAAATCTTTGCATCTATATCATCATCATTAGTTGCTATAAAAAAATATTTACGTTACTATCCGATCCCGATTAAATAGCTGGATTCAATAAGAATGTAACTGATTAATGATGGCGGAAAAATGACAGAAAGCAAAGACTCAAAGTACTCCTTCTCACGGTTGCATAAATTCTTGAGGATCGTTCCCTGGTTGCTTCTTTTGTTGACGCTGGTGGTCACCTCATTGACTGTTTACCAGGCCTTGCAGGCCAAAGAAGGGCTTTTCCGGGCCTGGATGATGGAACTGTCATATAAGAAACGGGTTGAGTTTAAACGTTTTGTTGATCCGGTGGTGACTTCATTGCGGATTGCCGGAGAGTGGGGCGCTGAGAATGGCTTAGATCTGGAAAAAAGTGATCAGATAAACAATTATTTTATACCGACGCTGAAAAATATCCCGCAAATCCATGCTCTAATTATTGCTAATAGTAGTGGCCAGGAGTACTACCTGCAACGCGTAGGTAAAGGCTGGCAAAGCCGCAGTCGAGATCCGTCGCGTTGGCAAGGAAAAGTTCTGCGACACAGTTGGCATGATGGGGGCCCTGTTGGAGAGGGAGACTTTAGTGAAAGCGATTATGATCCGCAACAACGCCCCTGGTTTAAAGGGGCATTGTCGAGCGCAGGTGGAGAGGAGATTTTCTGGACCTCACCATATCGGTTTTTCTCCAATGGCCAGATCGGGGTTACCGCCTCCTTACGTATTCCGGGTTTAGAGGCTGGCTTGAGCACAGAATCTGTCGTCGCTTTTGATGTCTTACTCTGTGACCTTTTGGCTTGGACCTCTGAGTTAGAGTTGGGTGCCGAGGGTCGGGCTTTTATGATATCGGAGACCGGCCAGGTTTTAGGGCTGTCGCAAGGACAGTGTCGGGAGTCGGGCGGAGCTCTGCCGGATGTTGAAACGTTGGCTGACGAGGGTTTTGGGCCGGCTCTTGCCAAGTGGCAGCGCGCATCGACAAAGGCTGAGCAGGTTTTTTCTTTTCGGACGGCTGGCAAGCCTTGGTGGGCTGGCTTTGCGGTTTTGGAAATTGGTGACCGTCATCTCTGGTTGGCGGTGGTCTTGCCGGAGAAAGATATTTTGCAGATTGCCGACTATCCCGTAACCTTTTTCCGGATACCGTTGATTATCCTGGTGGTTGGCGGCTTACTCTTTTTCTTTTCTCTCTTTTTTGTCCGCCGGCATCTGCATTCTCTGGAAGATCTGCGTACCGAGAACCGCCGCTTGATTGAAGAGGAGTTGCAAAGAGAGGCGGTTCTGGATAATCCGGGGCAAAGGATTTACGAACTCATTAAAGCGGGTGAGAGTGAGCGACTTGAATTTAAAGCAACAGTTCGTTGGAACTTGCGCGAAGACCGTGCCGGTAAGGAGATCGAGATCGCCTGGTTAAAGGGGGTTGTCGGTTTTCTCAATACTGAGGGAGGGGTTTTGTTGATCGGGGTCGAGGATGATGGTAAGGTGGTCGGTCTTGAACGCGACAATTTTGTCAATGATGACAAATGTCTGCGTCATATCGACAGCCTGATCAGTACTCATATCGGGCTTGAATTTTCTCGTTTTATCCACTTTGCGATTGTTGAGATCGATGCTATGAAGATTGTCGAAATCCGTTGTCAAATCTCCGAGATCCCAGCTTTTCTCAAAAAGGGGGAGGTCGAAGATTTCTTTATTCGTACTGGTCCTGCCAGCCGCAAACTGAAACCGAGCCAGATTATCAAGTATTTAGCAAGCCGCAAGGTGAAAACCTCCGATGCCTAAACTGAAATTACGGTTTTTAAATGGTATTAATTTTTATTGGAAGGAAGTGAAGGTCATGAGAAAAGTCTTATTTTTACTACTCTTTAGTGTTTTGTGTCTGGCTTCCTGCTCGTCAACCAAGGTTACCGGGGTGTGGCAGGATGAAAACTATAGCGGTAAGCCGTTTGAAAAAATTTTGGTGGTCAGTATCTTTCTTGATGAAGAGAATGGTCGCATGAGTGAACTCCAGTTGGCTCGGCAACTTCGCCAGAAAGGAGTTTCTGCCAGTGCCGGTCATGTTGTCTTGCCAACCGGGAGCCGCTCTTCGGTTGAGACGATCACCGGAGCCATCGGCCAGCATGCTTTTGACGGGATTTTAATCTCTCGTATCGCCGACCGGCTAGAGAAGACCCGGGTTACCGCGCAAGGTGCTTGTAATAGCCGCTGGGATAGCGACTATCGACAGAACCAGAGATATTCACTCTCTCCCTGTAAACCAGGTTCTCTGTCCCAGACGACTGCGGTATACGGCCTTGAGACCAATCTCTACAGCACCAAAGACGGGGCTCTGGTAATCTCTCTGGCTTCGGAAACTTCCGCTGACCGGCCCACCGACGACCTTATAAAAGATTTTGTCAAGAGCGTCGTTGATAGTCTGAACAGTTCCGGCCTGTTGGCTAAGTAGGGTAGAGTCTATGGGAAGTAACGTATGAAACAGCTAAAACGAGGCTCCGGTGTTGCCGAGATCTGTTGTCGGAATATCAGTCAGTATCTGATGGTACTGGTGTTGCCGTTGGTGGTTGTTGGCGGTTACTATTGGCCAAAAATCGGTTTTACGGTGGTCGGCCTGATAACTCTTTTTATGGTTATTGCCAGCAGCTGGGGGCGTTTTTATTGTGGCTGGCTCTGTCCTATGGGCGCCTTTCATGAGCGGGTTTTAAGTCTGGTCAGCCGCAAACATAAAATCCCCGCCTTTTTTAAAACCCCCTGGTTTCGCTGGGGACTTTTTGTTGTCATGATGACCTTTATGAGCTTCCGCCTGTTGTCTGCCTGGGGTAGTGCTGATGCTTTCGGTAGTGTTTTTCGGACTATGTGGATAGTTTCGGTATCCTTGGCTATCGTTCTCGGACTCTATTTCAAACCCCGGACCTGGTGTAGTATCTGCCCCATGGGGACGTTGCAGGGGGTAAGTTCCAGCAATACCTATCTTTTGAGTGTTGATGAGAGCTGTATTGAGTGTAAAAAATGTGAAAAGGTCTGTCCGATATCGACATATCCCGGGGCCTTTCGGGTTGCTGGTGGGGTTGGTCAGGTACCTTCCGGAGAGTGCCTGCGTTGCTCTAACTGTATTGTCAATTGTCCTAAAAAGGCTTTGTCTTTTAGAGACCGGATCGGTGATGATTGATGTTGGTCGCTTTGTGTTAAAATTCACTGGTAAAACCTGAAAAGAGATTAATGCATCGATTTACGAAATTTTTCCGTAATCTCAATATTCGCGCCAAACTCTTTGGCGGCTATTCGGCAATTCTTGTCCTTTCCATTCTTCTTTGTAGTTTCGTTATCTACTCCCTGATGCGCACGACCGTTGAGACCAACATTGAGCGCGAGCTCCAGAATTCGACGGCCGCTATCCTCAATATGGTGAGAACCACGGCCTCGGTGTCAATTAAAAACTATTTGCGTTCGGTGGCTGAAAAGAACCTTGAGATCGTCCAGAGTATTCATGCAAAACAGCTTTCCGGCCAACTTTCTGAAAGCGAAGCCAAGGAGAAGGCACTACAGATCTTCCATAGCCAAACAATTGGCAAAACCGGATATCTTTTTTGTGTCAACAGCGCCGGTGTTGCGGTAGTCCACCCTAACGAATCAGTGG
Organism: Deltaproteobacteria bacterium; assembly: GCA_030640695.1. Classification (GTDB taxonomy): domain Bacteria; phylum Desulfobacterota; class Anaeroferrophillalia; order Anaeroferrophillales; family Tharpellaceae; genus Tharpella. The sequence continues at coordinate 8,920 of DAOWIX010000178.1, forward strand.
CCGGTCGTAACTTTGCGACAGTTGATTTTGTTATTGAACAGATTAAACGGAAAGAGGGCTACCTCGAATATGGTTGGCGTAATCCGGGTGAATCCGAAAAAAAATCAAAAGCTCTCTACATGAGCTATTTTGCTCCCTGGGACTGGATTATATCGGCCACTTCATACCGCGATGAATTCAAGGAGTTGGTCAAGGTCTCAGATTTTAGAGAGAGTATTCTGGCCATACGTTTCGGTAAATCGGGCTACTCCTTTGTTCTCGATAGTCTTGGCAATGTGGTCGTTCACCCGATTATCAAAGGCAACGTCTATGATGCGGTCGACAGTGAAGGGCATCTTTTTATTCAAGATCTCTGTCAACGAAAAAACGGCAAGATCATCTACACCTGGAAAAATCCCGGGGAAGAAAATTTTCGGGAAAAGTTGGTGATGTTTAACTACATCCCCGAATATGATTGGATCGTCGCCTCTTCCAGCTATATGGACGAGATCTATGCCCCCTTGCAGAAGGTAAAAACAATTTTTGTTGCCGCAGTATCGGTGACCTTACTCTTAATTCTGCCGCTCACCCTGTTGATCAGCGCCTCGATCATTCGGCCGATGCGTGAACTCATCGGCCGCCTTACGGCGGCCACCGCCGGCGACCTTTCGGTTCGTATGTCGCAGGCCCCCAATGATGAAATTGGCCAGCTGGCCCAACACTTTAACATTTTCATGGAAAAGCTTGAAGCCTATCACAATAACCTGCAACTTGAGATCGGCGAGCGCCAGCGCTTAGAAAGAGAACTCTTAAATATCAGCGAACGCGAGAAACAGAAGTTTGGTCGGATATTGCATGATGATCTATGTCCCCATCTAATCGGTATTGAAGCCCTGAGTAAGGTTTTGAAAGATAGACTCGATAGAGAACAGGCCCCGCAAACCGCCTCCGCTGAGAAAATAAGAGGTTTCATCAAACAAGCAATTGACAAGACCAGGCGTTTGGCAAGAGGTCTGATGCCGGTTGAACCGGCGGCTCACGGTTTGGAGACATCCTTGGCTGAAATGGCTGAGAATGTTGCAGAAATCTATAATGTTGCCTGCAGTTTTGAGTGTGAGCCGACGATCAGTCTCAAGGATAATACGGTTGCCACCCATATCTACTATATTGTTCATGAAGCGGTTCACAATGCCGTCAAGCATGGGCAGGCTCAAAACATCTCGATACGGTTGACGACAACTGCGGAAAATCTGCATGTCGAAATTACCGATGATGGCCGGGGCTTGCCGGAAAACCCGAATCCCAAAGGGATGGGGCTGCGTATTTTAAAGTATAGAACCGACTGTCTCGGGGCTTTTCTCACCGTTGATAACCTTTCCGGTGAAGGGGTGAAAATTGTTCTGAGCCTACCCAATACAGGTAATCGTTATGGTAAACTATAATAATAATATGTCAAAACAAACAAAAAACAGGGTTTTTATCGTTGAAGACCACCCGATTTTCAGTATGGGCATGAGCGAACTGATTAATCAGGAAGAGGATCTGGAGATTTGTGGCAGTGCCGACAATATCGCTTGCGCTCTTAAAGCGATAGGGCGTTTGCAGCCCGATCTGGTGATCGTCGACCTCTCTTTGAAGGGTGAGCAGGGTATTGATCTCATTCAAGAGGTAGAAAAAGGTAAGAACGAGATTCCGATGCTGGTTCTCTCAATGCATGATGAGGCAATTCACGCCGAACGCTGCATCCTCGCAGGTGCCAAAGGCTACATCATGAAACAGGAGGCCTCCGAGTCGGTGATTGAGGCTTTACGCCATATTCTTGCCGGCAATATCTATGTCAGCAGCAAAATTATGAATAAGATGGTCAATAGGTTGACTGGTAAGCCTGGGGCTACCGATATCTCGGCCACCAATCGCTTGACCAACCGGGAGCTGGAGGTTCTGACCCTGATCGGCAAGGGGCTTTCGGCCGGAGAAATTGCCGAGACCTTACATGTCAGCCCCAAAACCATCGGTACCTATCGGGAACGACTAAAAGAGAAGCTTGAGCTCAAACACGGCGCTGAACTGGTCCGCTACGCTGTCCTCTGGGTTGAGTTTAGAATGCCATAGTCAGTGGGTCTAAATAGTGCGCGACCAGAAACCGCCAATTTCCCCGATTGCGGCGTTAGGCTCAAATTTTAATCCTCGGAATACTCAGTGTATGCCTGCGGTTAAAATCATCGCCTGCCTTGCACTCAAGAAAATTGTCAGGTTTTCGGTCAGGCACTAAATATCCTCTAAA
>DAOWIX010000047.1 GCA_030640695.1 Deltaproteobacteria bacterium
AGCAAAACGAAACGAACTCCCCGACACCGATGGGGTGGCTCAGGCCAAAAGATACGCCGAAAAGCTGCAAACCCGGTTCACCTACTCAACCAACGGCATCGGTATCTACCAGATCGACATGGAGACCGGCGACGAAAGCCACGTTTCCCAATACCCCGGTCCGGATGAACTCTGGGCCATGACTTATGCCGAAGAAAATGAATGGCGCAACCGTTTTGCCGCTGTCCCTTTTGAGGATAAAAGCGGCCAGTGGCAGGCGCGTTACTATCAACACAACGCCATCAACAAAGCCCTGGAGGCACTTGTCGCGGGCAGAGAACGTATTCTGCTGACCCTGGCCACCGGAACCGGCAAAACTGCTATCGCCTTTCAAATCGTCTGGAAGCTGTTTCACAGCCGTTGGACGTTGGCCCGAGACGGTAAACGACGGCCCCGCATCCTTTTTCTCGCCGACCGCAATATCCTGGCCGACCAAGCCTATAACGCCTTCTCCGCCTTCCCCGAAGATGCGATGGTCCGCATCGACCCCGAAATCATCCGCAAGAAAGGACGCGTACCGAAAAACGGCAGCATCTTCTTCACCATCTTTCAGACCTTTATGACCGGGCGAGATGAAGAAGGCAATCCAGCTCCAAGCTTCGGCGATTATCCGCCCGATTTTTTCGATCTTGTCATTATTGATGAGTGTCACCGGGGCGGCGCCAACAACGAAAGCAACTGGCGCGAGATCATGGAGCATTTTTCTCCGGCGGTACAGTTGGGCCTGACAGCGACGCCAAAGCGGAAAAACAATGTCGATACCTACAACTATTTCGGTGAGCCGGTCTATATCTACTCACTCAAGGAGGGGATCAATGACGGCTATCTGACCCCGTTCAAGGTCAAGCAGATTGCCACCACGCTGGATGATTACGTTTATACATCGGACGATAAGATCATTGAAGGAGAGATCGAGGAAGGTAAGCTCTACGGCGAAGATGATTTCAACAAGATTATCGAGATCAGGGAGCGGGAAGCCTACCGGGTCAAGATCTTCATGGAGATGACCGACCAGAAACAGAAAACGCTGGTCTTCTGCGCCACTCAGGATCACGCCGCTGCGGTACGTGATTTAATCAATCAGATGAAGAGCGGCACCAACCCCAATTATTGCGTGCGAGTTACTGCCCGAGACGGCGCCGAAGGGGAACGCTGGCTGAGAACCTTTCAGGACAACGAAAAGAGCATCCCCACTATCCTTACCACATCGCAGAAACTCTCCACCGGTGTCGATGCCAGAAATATCCGCAATATCGTTCTGATGCGACCGATAAAACAGATGATCGAGTTCAAACAGATTATCGGCCGCGGCACCCGGCTTTTTGAGGGCAAGGATTACTTCACAATCTTCGATTTTGTCGAAGCCTATAAGCATTTCAATGATGAAGAATGGGATGGCGAGCCGCTGGAACCGGAACCCTGCGAAAAATGTGGCAACTATCCCTGCACCTGTAGCAAAGAGAAGGAACCCTGCTCGGTTTGTGGCTGTCACCCCTGCGAATGCCCCTGCCCGACCTGCGGGCAGCACCCCTGCATCTGCGGGCCTGAGCCCTGCCCCGAATGTGGCGAGTACCCTTGTGTGTGCTGGAAAAACGTCAAAGTAAAAATCAAACTGGCCGACGGCAAGGAACGTACAATCCAACATATCATGGCAACCACCTTCTGGAGCCCCGAAGGTAAACCAATGTCAGCCCGAGAGTTCATTGAGAAACTGTATGGCGAACTGCCGCTACTCTTTGAAAACGAAGATGAACTCCGCGCTCTCTGGAGCCAACCGGATACTCGAAGAAAACTTATGGGGGGATTGTCTGAAAAAGGCTTTGGTGAGGAGCAACTAACCGAAGCCCGAAAATTGATCGATGCCGAAAACAGCGATGTCTTCGATGTCTTGGCCTATATCGCCTTCACCCTGCCACCAATCAGCCGCCAAGAGCGCGTCGAAGCGCACAGAGAAGAGATTTTAACCAGCCACGAAGAGAAACAACAGTCCTTCCTGAAGTTCGTCCTCGGTGAATACATAAAAGAAGGCGTCGGCGAGCTCGACCCGGCCAAGCTTTCCGGCCTACTGGAATTAAAATACGGCAACATCTACGACGCCACCGAAAAATTAGGCAGCGTCTCAACTATCAGAGAAACCTTTGTCGGTTTTCAAGGCTATCTTTATGCCCACCCGGGGGAGAAACGCTAACAGCCCCACTGTACCTTAAAACAAAAAAACCCTGCAACCATCACCGAGCTTTCCTGTTTTTTAAAGATTTTCAAACGCAAAACAGCCACTTACAAATTAATGTAAGTGGCTGTTTTTATAACTGGTCGGGGCGAGAGGATTTGAACCTCCGACCCCCTGCTCCCAAGGCAGGTGCGCTGCCGGGCTGCGCTACGCCCCGAATAGGGTATGATCAAACTGGGAGACGGCTTTTAGCATAAGTTTTAGCAACTGGCAAGTGGAAAAACTGTTTAGAACAAAAAACTAACGCGGGCGTTGCCTGCAAGTAAGTGCTCTGCAAGGCTCTAATCTTCGTCTGAATCATCTCCTGAATCTCCGGCAACACCGAGTTTCTTGATCTGGTAGCGCAGGGTGCCCCGATCCATACTCAAGAGGCGAGCAGTTTTCGCTTTATTGCCACCGGCGACCTTCATCGCCTCTTCAATCAGGTAACTGGAGAACGATTTAACGAGCTCGTTAAAATCAACGCCCTGGCGAAAATCATATTCCCGGGGCAGGGCCATACTGAACTGGTTTTTGTCACGGCTGGCTGAAAGAACTTCCATGGGCAGATGCTCTTCCGTGACGACTTCAGTATCCTCAAGGATCATAATCCGCTCAACCATATTTCTGAGCTCTCGGACATTGCCGCGCCACTGATATTTCTGCAAAAGTTCCAGGGCACCGGGAGAGATCTCGGAGACGTTTTTTTTAAGTTTACGATTAAAGTGGTCAAAGAAGAATTTGAGCAGGACCTCGATATCCTGGCGCCGTTCACGCAATGGCGGAACCACGATATTAATAACCTTGAGACGATAGTAGAGATCTTCTCGAAACTTGTTCTCTTCAATCAGTTTTTCGAGTGACTGGTTGGTGGCAGAGACAAAACGGGCATCGATCTCAATATCATCGACGCTGCCCAAACGCCTGAACTTGCTCTCCTCTAAAACCCTTAGGAGTTTGGCCTGGAGAGGGGCTTCCATATCGCCTATCTCATCAAGAAAAACGGTGCCGCCATCACCTTTCTCCAAAAGCCCGAGTTTGCGACTTTTGGCATCAGTAAAGGCGCCGCGTTCATAGCCGAAGAGTTCACTCTCCAAAAGATTACCGGGGATCGAGGCACAATTAATACTGACGAAAGGTTTGGCTGCACGTTCACTCATATAGTGAATTGCCTTGGCGACCAACTCCTTACCGGTACCACTCTCACCCTGAATCAAGACCGAAACATCGCGATTACGAGCAACCTTGCGCACCATAACCAGAACCCGCTCCATAGCCGGGTCGACCGAAATAATATCACTCATTTCAGACTGGGATTTAACAATGTCACGAACCTCACGCTTTAACTTGCCGGTCTCCAAAGCAAGTTTAACGATCAACAAAATCTCCTGTGATTTGAAGGGTTTATTGATATAGTCATAGGCGCCGTACTTCATCGCTTCAACTGCAGTATCAACCGAACCGTAGGCGGTCATCATAATACACAACGGCGCATAAGCGGCTCGCTCATGAATATGGCGCAAAATATCAATCCCGCTGCCATCGGGCAGGCGCAAATCAACTAAGATAAGGTCATATACCTCTTTCGCGATCAAAAGCCTGGCATCAGCGACTCGGCCAGCGACCTCGACGCGATAACCGGCCCCGCTCAAAAGATGGGTCAGGGATTCACGAATCAGTTTTTCATCATCAATTATAAGTATTCGATTGGACATCTTCGACTCTCTGGTAACGAGGTTGGGCTTCGCCGGCCGGTAGACCGACAGCGAAGGTAGAGCCACGGCCGGGATCGCTCTCAACCTCAAGGCGCCCGCCATGCTCTTTTATGATACTGTGAACGATCGACAAACCAAGTCCGGTGCCCCGGTTTTTGGTGGTAAAGAATGGATCATAAATTTTTTCGATAAGGTGACGGCTCATGCCTGGACCATCATCAATAATCCGCAACCAGAGCCAGGGGCGTTCAGGCTGAACTTCGAAATCATCCGCAAAACCGCCACCTCGGGGAGCTCTCAGATCGAGGGCAACGGTGACGTTGCCACCACCCTCTTGAGCTGCGTCAAGCGCATTAAGACCGAGGTTAAAGAGTACCTGTTTAAGCTTCTCGCGATCACCATAGACTGCAGGTAGAACATCATCGCTGATCTGCAAAGTGACCGCAACATCCAACCGTCGAGCCTGTTCCTGAAAGATCGGAAACCAGCCGTTAAGAAGATCAACCACATTAACCCAGGTTCGATCGAGAATTCCGGCTCGGGAGAACTCCAGCATCGAAGAGACGATATTTTCGAGTCGGTCAAGCTCTTCAACCACGCCAGCTACCAGCTTACTGGCATGCGGCCGATCCGTCAACTCATTACTGATGATATCGAGTGAGATATTCATACCGGTCAGCGGATTACGGATCTCATGGGCGATCCCTGCCGCCAGCTGACCAATTGAAGCCAAGCGACGCATACGTTCCAAATCTTGATCGGTTTTCCGTTTCTCAGTCTGATCCTGAATCAAAACCAGTAGCCCCCGATCAACATTGGGAGACTCACCAAATGCGGTAACACTGACGAAAAAGTTTTTTTCACTGCTCCCGGCAGCACTACAATCGCCACTGGAACCGGTAAAAGATTGGCACATCTCAAGCTGAGCTAAAGATTGCTGACGGTCGCCGACCTGAGCCAGAGCCCGGCGAAAGGAGGGTGAATCGAGCAGGTCAAAAATAGAGCCCTGCCAATCGGGGACAAGGGAGGCAAAAACCCTCTCACAAGAGCGGTTATGCGAAGTTATGCGCAAAGCACTATCCAAGGTAATGATAGCATTCGGAGAACTCCGCAGAATACTCTCGCGAAAATCCCGATCTTCAATCAGGGTACGATTAAAGATAAGACTCTCCATCGCTTTATCAGCATGGCTCGCAAAGACTTTCAAAAGATCGACATTGAGTTCGGCCGGGGCATCAACATCACGATAGAGCAGTAATAAGATACTCTGTTCGCGCTTGCCGACCAAAAGCGGCAAGCTCAAGATCCCAACCTGCCGACTGCCGCCCCCTGTAGAGATTCTCATTGAGGATCGAAAAAGGGTTTTATTACTACCTAAAGACTCTCTTAGCTGACTCTTTATATCGAGATTCCAGCACTCCTCCGGCAAAGCCCCAAAAGCTGACACCGGCAACAGTTTATCTCCCGGCCCCCGGTTAAGTAGCAACCAACCGGCTTGAGCACCGCCTAATTCGGCCCCGCGAGAGACAATAAGTTGCTGAAGCTCGCCCATGTCAGCCGCTTCACTCATCTGCCTAGAGATCAGTTGGAGCTCGATAAGTTCATCAATCTGCCTCTGGTTATGGGCATTCAGACGACGATTTTCAACCCCAACCCCGATCTGATTACAAAAAATTTCGAGAATCTCGATATCATCATCACTGATCTCCTCCTGGCGAAAGCTGCGATCAGCCAGCATCGTACCAACAATTCCCCGTTCGGTAATCACCGGAACAAGAACACAGTTAGTGCGTTTCAAGGCTGCATTACGGCGCCGGTCAAGAGGTGTAAAGAAGGACTGATCGAGCCCTTCCCGAATCCGAATAATCTCGCCCGTACGCACCACCCGGGTTTCAACACAGTGATCTTTTTTAATATCATATTTCAACCCCTTGACACTAACCTGACAACCGACATTGATGACCCCCTCAAGGATACCGCTCCCTTCGCGCAAAAGATAGAGAGCCACGCGATCGTAGTAGAGAGCCCCGGTCACGGTCTCAAGGATCGTCCGGGCAAACTCTTCACGACTCATCCCGGTCATGGTCAGACAACTTATCTGATTCAGGGCGGTTAAGACTTGTTTGGTGTTTTTATAGAGCATCTAACTCAGTTTAAATTTGAAGGGTTTATAGTTCAAGAACGAAAATACAAACGTGAGATATAGCCTTTAGTGGTAAAAGACAAGCCCGTTTTTAAATTTCAGAAAAGAAAAAGGGGGCGCCGGAAACGCCCCCTTTTCAGAAGTCACTACTGAAACAGAAAAATTACTTTCCTTTTACAGCTTCGCGTCCCAAGTGAAAAGCTTTAAGGTTAAGATCAACCAATTTGGGCGGCAGGAGCTGGCGAATTTTATCTTCCCAAAGAGATTCGGGCAGAGGGAGAAAGCATGAGACAGCCCCAACCATGACAACATTGGAGGAGCGCGGATTACCCGCCTGCTGACCAAGCCCCAAACCATCAACTTGATAAGTTTTCTCCCCAAAAGCAGCTATCTGTTGAGCGACATCATCGGGATATTCGGCCACCCCGGCAGCTACCGTACTGGGGTTGATGCGCATGCTGTTATAGATAATCGTGCCACCGGATTTCAGGCAGTGAACATTGCGCAAGGTTTCGAGACGCTCAAAACCGATCAGAAAATCGGCCTCGCCGGGATCAATTGTCGGCGAAAAAACTTTCTCCCCAAAACGCACATGACTGGTGACGCTGCCGCCCCGTTGTGACATACCGTGAACTTCACTCTGCTTAACATCAAGGTCGGCCTCAATCGCCACGGAGGTAAAGATCTGGCTCGCCAGCAAAACCCCCTGGCCACCTACACCGGCCAGTAAAATATTTGTCGTTTCCATTAATTATTCTCCAATCGCATCAAATTTACAGACCTGCGCACAAACTCCACAACCGGCACACATATTAGGATCGATCACCACAAAACTGTCATCGCCTTTCACTTCCATTGAAAGGGCATTACAACTGACCGTCAAGCAACGTTTACAGGCGGTGCACTTTTCGGCATCAACTTTCAACGGCGGGTGACTAATACGATAACGCAAGACACAGGGAGCTTCAACCACAACCACGGTCATCTCATCAGAAGCCAGAGCGACTTTCATCTTCTCTTCGATATCGACGAGATTGTAAGGGTCGATCTTGACAACATTTTTGATGCCAAAAGCTTTGACCAGAGCCGGAATATCGGCAACAATCGCCTCTTCACCGCCCAATGTAAGACCCGAACCCGGATTCTCCTGACCACCGGTCATACCGGTCGTCCGGTTATCAAGAATCATGGCGACCGAGTTACTCTTATTGTAGATACAGTTGAGCAAGCTGGTCATGCCGGAGTGAAAGAAGGTTGAGTCGCCGATAACGGAGACGACTTTCTGGGTCATATCATCACTACTTTCAACAACCTTGGCCATACCATGACCCATACTGATACTGGCTCCCATGCAGACACAAGCGTGCATGGCCGACATCGGAGGCAGGGCCCCCAAAGTGTAGCAACCGATATCACCGGAAACAAAAACTTTAAGTTTTTTGAGGATCGTGAAGATACCACGATGCGAACATCCGGGACAGAACGCCGGTGGGCGGCCAGGCAGATCGGCAGCCGCATCTTTAAGTTCAGCCACAACCCCACTGACCTGAGATTTGATAAAAGCAGCACTGAGCTCGCCAACCAGCGGAAAGAGATCTTTACCGTGATCGATTTTAACGCCCATTACTGTAATCTGATCTTCAAAGAAAGGATCACCCTCTTCGACGATTAAGAGTTTATCGACTTTTGCCGCAAACTCTTTGATCTTGTTTTCCGGCAAGGGATAGGTAAGGCCCAGTTTCAGAACAGAGGCTTCAGGCATGGCTTCTTTGACATATTGATAACTGATGCCATTAGTTATAACACCGATTTTGGTGTCGTTATACTCAATTCGGTTGAGCGGGGTGGTTTCTGCATACTCTTTGAGTTTAACAATACGCTCTTCAACCAGTGGATGCCGCCGCTTGGCACTAACCGGCAACATTGTGTATTTAGGCATATCCTTGACAAGTTCAACCTTGCCCGGTTGCTCGGTGCGCTCGCCTAAAGTAACAATACTCTTCGAGTGCGAAGTCCGGGTCGTCGTCCGATACATGACCGGCGTGTCAAACTCTTCACTGAGATCTAAAGCGGTCGCGACAAAATCTTTACACTCCTGGCTATCACTCGGTTCGATCACCGGAATTTTAGCAAAACGGCCATAATTGCGATTGTCCTGCTCGTTCTGAGAGCTGTGCATAGCCGGATCATCGGCACTAACCAAGATCAACCCACCATTGACACCGGTATAGGAGAAGGTAAAGAGGGGATCGGCCGCGACATTGATCCCGACATGTTTCATCGTCACCAGGGTTCGAGCCCCGGCAATCGAAGAACCGATACCGACCTCTAAGGCGACCTTCTCATTCGGAGCCCACTCAGAGTAGATATCTTTATAGTTTTTGACATTTTCTAAAATTTCGGTTGAAGGCGTACCGGGATAAGCGGAAGCCAAACGGACACCGGCCTCCCATACACCCCGGGCTATAGCCTCGTTACCTGACAAAATTGCTCTTTTTTCACTCATAATTTTAAACCTCTTTATTTCAGTCATCAGTTGCCAGTCGTCAGTCGTCAGGATCATCCGACAAACCCGACTGGCCCATTACATTGCAAGTATGCAATTTGATAAAAAATTAACAGGTGACTTTCAAAACCAACGCCGCCGCTGTATCTCCGGCGGCACAACCGGCAAAAAGTCCATAGCCGCCACCATTTTGGGCAAGTTCTTCAATCATCTCAATCATGCAACGTCCAGCCGTCGGCCCCTGAGGATGACCAAAGATCAAAGAGCTGCCATAATTGTTGAAAGAGTGGGCATCAATACCAAGCTCTTTGGCAAAATAGAGATCGTTGACTGCAAACGGGTTATGGGTTTTAATGGCTTTAACATCTTTAATACCAATTCCAGCTTTCTGCATGGCTTTCTCGGCTGCAGGAACGACGGCCGCCGCCATATAACCTTTACGGTCACGATAGAAACCATAGGAAAGAATCTGAACTTCGACACCGGCATCACGACTCAACTCTTTGGCGGTCTGCTTATCGGTCACCATCAGACCACAATTACCATCGGCCGGATGAGTCTGAGATCCGAAACTATGCACACCACCAGGCAGAACCGGACGCAAGCCGGCAAGCCCTTCGGCAGTCGTCGGAGCAACCCCTTCATCTTCACTGAAGGTTATGGTTTTGCGCCTGCTGAGTTTAAGCTCGATCGGAAACATATAGCGTTTCTGGAAAGCCCGATCATCAGCCAAAGCATCCTGATACTGCTCATAGCGACGCATCGCCAGATCATCGCACTCTTCACGCGTAATACCACCCTCTTTAGCAACATTTTCAGCCGTTTCAATCATTGCATTTTTGGCCCAGGGATCGTTGCCGAAGTTATCCATCAACCAGTTTTCGGTTTCGAGCTGGCCGCCCGGTCCTTTGGGGTTGGGCCAAGCCAGATGCGGTCCGTTGGAACAGCGATCGGCCATTAAAGTAAAAGCTTTATTATAGTCACCCATTTCGATACCGAGAGCGGCCTGATAAACACAGGTGGTCGAGGTTGAACAGGCCTGACTGATAATACAACCGGGAATGCGATCGGCCCCCATCATTGCAGCAGCCCAAGGACTCGCATAGAAACCATGGTTCTGAGGAATTGTAAAACCGAAAAAGAGATATTCGAGGATACCCGCATCAATCTCTTTTTCCGCGAGCCAGCGTTTAGCCGTAGCTGCCGCCAGTTCAATACCGTTCTCATTCGCCAAAGTCCCCTGCCAACGGGCGAACGGAGAAGAGAAATAACCACCATAAGGGATGTAAGCTTTAGTAAACATAAAAAAACCTCCTGTTCATTAATGAATTTTAAAAATCAAAAAATTATCAATCAGTAACTCGTAATAACTTAAGATACAGTCATCAAATTGCCGGGATTGGGGTCATTGCTGGTAAAAGGTGCGTCAGCACCCCAGCTTTGACCCCGTTTATGAGAGCGAAGCAAAGTTCGCCGCTATTTTCTCTGGCTTTATGGCAGGGGCCTGAATAGTTACAATTCATAATTACTCACCCTTTTCCATATCCCACACCATCTTCTGTTCGCGGGCTTTGATGAGCAGAGTCATTGCTTTACTGTAGGGAGTGGGAACCCCATTAGCCTCACCGACACGAACAATCTCGGCATTTAAGGTGTCAATCTCGGTTCGGCGATTGGCTTCAACATCCTGAAGCATTGAAATCTTATTATCCTTGACCCCCGGCAGGCACTTGGTCAGAACATAGTCACCGGCGTTTTCAAGTTCGGCGAAGTCAAGCCCTTCAGAACGAGCCACCAAAGCCGTTTCATTGGCTAAAAGAGCGGTCAACTCACTGGTTTCGGGACACTCAATTAACTGATTACCGGTAAAACCACTAATTGCAGCGACACAGTTGCCGGCATTGGCCAACAGTTTACGCCATATCGGTACCCGGATATCACCCTCAATAATATGCGTTTCGAGTCCCGCACCCGACATGATTTTGGCAATTTCTTCAAGACGGGCATCTGCCTGACCGTCTCTGCGACCAAAACGAATGCCGCCGATACCGCCGTTAAACTTGACCTTATTCAAACCTAAAAGCATGGCACTTAAAGCAGTCACCCCACCTAAAATCTGAGGCTCTGGAATATGTTTAGCTATCTGGCGCAGATTGCCGAGCCCGTTTTGCACGGAGAGGACATAGGTCTCAGGCCCGACCACCGGCAAAGCGCTCTGAGCGGCTGACTCAGTATGATAACCTTTAACTGAAATCTGAACCAGATCAACCACGCCGACAGATGCCGGATCGTCGGTGATTTTAATTTTACAGTGGCGCTCACTACCATCCGGCAGCACCATATAAAGACCTTCGTCGGCAATTTTTTCAACCCGCCGGCGGTCGATCTCAATCAGGGTCACATCAATGCCTGCTGCAAAAAGATGCGCCCCAAACGAAGCCCCAAGCCCTCCGGCTCCGACAATTGCTACTTTCATATTTTTCCTATTCTAACTTTATTGAGCGTAACGCTCGCGTAATATGCGGTGTAAAATTTTTCCGGTACCGGTACGCGGCATCTCGTCGGCAGTGATAAAAAAGTTTTTCTTTGGACATTTATAAGGCGCCAACTGAGCCCGACAATAGTCGGTAAGCTCTTTTTCGGAGAGCGCC
>DAOWIX010000147.1 GCA_030640695.1 Deltaproteobacteria bacterium
ATTCTTTTATCAAAGAGCTGCATTTACAAGTTGTGTAGGTCTTGGGTGTTAGCACACAGCCAACGGCAATCAAATGCTCCAAGCTGCAGGCTTAAGACCCCGACTTTTTGAGGAAACTCTAGATAGCCTCCCAATAAAAGGTAAAAAAAGGGAGGCCAAGCCTCCCTTTTTTAATAACCCTAAATTATTTCTATGAACAACAGGAACTTGTAGTCCCACAACCGGCGCAACCACCGCCCTCTGGTTGACTCAGATCAATATTGGCGGTAATGCTGAAGCCAACATTTTTAAAATCGACTGTAATCGGTTTGACTTTTTCCATAAATTCGCGGTCTACGAGAAAGGTGAAATCGCCAATATTGTAGCTTTCGTCAGTGGGGCGTTCCTGATCCATGACCATGGAAAGAGAGGGGCCGCCTCAACCACCTTCGTTAAGAAAAATTCTAATTGGTTCGGGTTCACGATTGGTGAAATAGCCGGCAATCTGTTCGGTTGCGGCTGGAGTTACTTCAAGCATTTGGTCTCTCCTTTTGCGGTTAAGTTAGTTATCTGAAATCTTTTGTAACTATTCAGCGTGAGTAAAAAAGTATCAAACATTGATATTTTTAGCAAATTCTGGGGACATAACCTGATTTTCCGAAGGAAATCGGGATTGTGTACCCTGTATTTGCGGGGTAGCTGAGTAGTTACAAATTAAAAACATAATGAGATATCTTCATCTCATTGCAGATTAATTTAAAAATAATAGTCATCAAATAAAGTTTTGTCAACACACTCTTTGCGAAAAGGGGTAAAATGTATGCGGGTTTTAGTTACTGGAGGAACTGGTTATATTGGGAGCCACACGGTTGTGGAGCTTCTGCAGGCCGGACATCAGGTGGTAATTGTTGATAACCTCAGCAATAGTTCGCTTAAAGTTTTGGAGCGGATTGAGGCTATCTGCAATGATAAGGTAGAGTTTCATAAACTCGACCTTTTGGATCGCAAAGCTCTGGATAGGTTGATGGCAGATGGCAATTTTGATGCAGTTATCCACTTTGCCGGTCTCAAAGCGGTGGGCGAGTCAGTTGAAATACCACTATCCTATTATGAAAATAATGTCAGCGGTAGCCTTAATCTTTTTCAATCAATGGCGAAATATGGTGTCAAGAATCTGGTTTTCAGCTCTTCAGCAACCGTGTATGGTGATCCTGATAAGGTGCCGATCGATGAGCTGGCAGATTTGGGGCCGACCAATCCATATGGTCGGACAAAGTTGATGATCGAAGAAATTCTTAAAGATCTGCAAGCTTCCGATAAGCATTGGAATGTTATCCTGCTGCGCTATTTTAATCCTATCGGGGCTCATGAAAGTGGTCTTATCGGTGAAGATCCTCGCGGCATTCCGAACAATTTATTACCCTATGTCACTCAAGTTGCAGTTGGAAGAAGAGCTCAACTTTCGGTCTTTGGTGACGATTATGATACCCCTGATGGAACCGGGGTGCGTGACTACATTCATGTGGTTGATCTGGCCGTGGGCCACCTACGGGCTCTGGAGATAATTAAGAACAACCCCAGATTACTCTGTTGTAATTTGGGCACCGGAACTGGTTATAGCGTTCTCGAAGTTGTCAACGCTTTCAGTCAGGCCAGTGGGGTCAAGATTCCTTATGCTATCGTTCCCCGGCGGGCTGGAGATATCGCAACCTGTTATGCCGACCCCTCATCTGCCCTTGAAACTTTGGGCTGGAAGGCGGAACGTGATTTGCTTTCAATGTGTGCTGATGCCTGGCGTTGGCAATCGCAAAACCCTGAAGGATTTGGAGGAAATAATGATTAAACAAATTGGTATTGATGCTGGAAAAATCTGGAATGAACTGGAGCTCAATGGTGAGATGTCAACTGGGGCTTTGAAAAAGAGTTTAGGTATCTCACCGTTTAACCTTAATATCGCAATTGGTTGGCTGGCTCGGGAAGACAAGGTGTCACTGAGTCGGAATGGTACCACTATTAAATTGCAATTGAAGTAAGACAGTTGAAGGCATCGGCTTATTTTGATTTCTGTCAGGAGTATAAGGCCGAAGCTATTGCCGACTCTTTACGTCGGGGGTTGTCTGCTTTAAACCTTGAAGGGGCGGTAAAAAGTGGTGACCGGGTTCTTTTAAAACCGAACCTGATTATGGCTAAAGCTCCGGAACTCGCCATTACCACCCACCCCGAGGTAGTTCGGGCTGTGGCCATGGTTCTTAATGATTGTGGAGCTCAGCTCTATCTGGGTGACAGTCCTGGTTTTGGTTCACTCAAGCATTGCCTGGAAAAAAGCTGCATACAAGCAGTAATGAAGGGTATGGATATCGCCATGGTCTCTTTTGATGAAGAGACTACCAACCTCGATCCTGAAAACCTTATCGCAAAAAAGTTGACCTTAGCCGCTGCCGCTTTTAAATATGATAAGATTATTAATCTGCCGAAACTTAAAACTCATTCAATGATGGGTTCTACTCTGGCAGTAAAGAACCTTTTTGGTTTTATTCCTGGATTAAGTAAGGCGAAATGGCATCTGCGGGCCGGTCATGACCGCCACCTCTTTGCCCGAGTGATTCTTGATATTTACAAACAGGTTACCCCGGCGTGGAATTTTCTTGATGGTATTGTGGCCATGGAGGGGGAGGGACCTACTGGTGGAACGCCCCGCCATTGCGGGCTTCTGGCACTTTCTGATGATGCCCCGTTACTCGACTATCTGGTTGAAAAATGGGTCGGTTACCCTGAACTTACACCCCTCAGCCAGGAGGCGCAAAAACTTGGCTGGTTACCCGATGAAAAGCTTTTCGCCTGCGGACCGGCGGCAGATAAACCACTCTTTCCGAAAATAAAAACTGCTAAAGGAGCTGACCAGGCGACCTTCCCTGGGCAACGCCTCTGGCGCCGGTTTTTTGTAAAAAAACCTTTGATCAGCCGATCTCGCTGTCATCGTTGTCGGGTCTGCGTTCAGCACTGTCCGGCGCAGGCCATGAAACTGGTTGACGATAAAATAGTGATTGACTATAAACGCTGCATTCGCTGTTATTGTTGCCAGGAACTCTGCCCGTATGGGGCGGTTCGGGTAGGTTATGGACTTGGCTTTTACTAATGAAATTTAACTGAAAAATCGCCAAAACTTTTTTTAGCCACGAAAAGACACGAAAGATCACCAAAATTTTCGTGTCTTTTCGTGTGCTTTCGTGGCTAAAGGGTTATAAATGAATCTCGAAAATTTAAGTTGTATCGATCTTGACGAACCTCGTCTTGAAGGCTTTTCCCAATTTATCAGTGCCTGGCTCTATCAGGGAGAGGAGTTTACTTTTCTGGTTGATCCCGGCCCTTTATCAACAATTCCTCATCTTCTTAATGAACTTAAGAAGAGAGGGGTTGAACGTCTTGACTATATCCTGCTTACACACATCCATATCGACCATGCTGGGGGTACGGGAGAGCTGTTGAAAAACTTTCCCGACGCTCAGGTGATCTGCCACCCTCAGGGGATCAAGCATATGGTGGAGCCGGAAAAACTTTGGCAGGGTTCATTGAAAGTCTTAGGTTACATGGCGGAGGTTTACGGTGAGATAATACCGGTTCCAGAGGCCAATATCAGCTTTTCCGAAGAGATTGGTGATACCGGGATTCGCACATTTCTGACCCCCGGTCACGCCCAGCACCATCTCTGTTTTCTTTTTGCGGATCTTCTTTTTGCAGGTGAGGTAGTTGGCGTACGAAGCCCGGTGGCCAGTGGCGTCTATATGCGCCCGGCAACCCCGCCACGGTTTATGCTCGATGTCGCTCTCGATTCAATTGATCGCATGATCGAACTGGCTCCGCGCTACCTGGTAATCGCTCACTATGGTCTAGTTGAACCGGCCTTAAAGTATCTCAAGATCGGGAGAAATCAACTCAATCTTTGGGTCGAAGGGGTCAAAGTGACAGGGTCGGATGGAGATGCTGAGGCTGAAGAGAGACTTTTTAAGTGGCTTTTAGAGCACGACTTGAATTATCGCCGGATTAAAGAGTTGCCGCCCGATATTTATGCTCGGGAGCGCTATTTTCTCGGCAATACGATGCGCGGGATGAGTGGTTATCTTAAAAGTATGTAACTATTCAGTGTAAGTAAAAAAGTGCCAAGTATTGATATTTTTAGCAAATTCTGGGGACCTAACCTGATTCTCCGAAGGAAATCGGGATTGTGTACCCTGTATTTGCGGGTTAGCTGAGTAGTTACAAAAGTACATAATCTGTTCTAGCCATGATTGAGCAGGTACTTTATTGTATTTGCTTCTTTAACCAAATGAGAAAATTGACTAAAGTTCTTGTTCGGTTACGACCTGGTTTTTACCCCGCCTTTTCGCCAGGTAGAGAGCGTCGTCAGCTCGTTTGATGAGGTCGTCAATCTCATCACCGGAAGAGAAAGAGGATATCCCGATACTGGCTGTAATCTGTAAAGCTACACCCATTTTTTTGCTGCTCAGCGTGCTATGTGAGAGCAACGTCCTTATTTTATTGGCGGCCTGGACGGCTTGGTCGGTATCTGTTGAAGGCATCAAACAGATAAACTCCTCGCCGCCAAAGCGGGCCGGGAAATCTGAATCTCGAAGGTTCTGGCGCAAAAAGGCTCCTAGCCCCCTCAAGATTCCGTCCCCAACCTGATGGCCATGTTCATCATTTACACACTTAAAATCATCTATGTCGATCAAGAGGAGGCTGAAACTTTGGTCGTAACGTTTAGCTCGAGAATGTTCCTCCGAGAGCCGGCTGAAAAGGGCTCGGCGGTTATAGAGGCCGGTAAGTTCATCTATAGTTGCCATATCGGCAACTTCTTCCATCTTTTTCTGCAGGCGCTTGACGGTTTCCTGGGCATCAACGATGTGGGTATGGATTTCGTTATTGTTAACAATAACTAGCCCCAATTCGTTTGTGATTTCCGTTTTCAATTGGGCCAGGTCGGTAGTCTTGTCGTTTGATTTCAGGTTCAAGAGATGATTGTCAAGTTGTTCGTTATGCTTATCGGTGACTTGATCGAGTTTGTCGATCATCGCCGATAAATCTTTCATGATGCTCAAACCTTGATCTTGTTGGTTGTATACCTCTTTAAGATTACCCTGTTGCTGCTCTTCAATAATCTCCTGTGACTCATGGTCGGTAGAAGAGAGATAACGGTAAAAGTGCCGCGAATAGATGTCTGGTAACATCGGAATGCGATGTTCAACCATGTGGTGCAGGGTTTTTTTGGCGACCCGCGCGACTGTAAGATAGAAACGTTCCATAAAAATGCTGGCTCTGTGCATGGCGGCACAATATTGCTATTTTGCCACCGATTTGCTATTTAAATTTTAAGTGGGTAATTTGAAGTTGATTAAACCATATACATTATAGTAATTTGTGGCCTTGCCGTCAAGAAAATAAACTTATGTAAAAACTGTTTCCATGATAAAGCTTTCCCGGTGCTATTCGGTTACAATTTTGCTGGAATTGAGGGGCGGTCATTTTTCTCTTCTAATAAAAACTCTTACATGCTAAGCAAAAAGTAAACCGGACACGGCAGTTTAAAAATTAACACTCTTCTTTTCTTGAAAATCACTCCTATGGATATATTTCACATTGATCGTACCTACCGTAATATTCGGCGCTATCGCCAGATTGTTTCGGTCTTTATAAAGTATGGCTTTGGTGGTCTTCTTGAGCAGCTCAATCTCGACTACTATCTAGCTCTGGGCAAGAGTCTGATCACCTTGCAGCGCATCAAACGTGATGATCTGATCCGTTTTTCCAAAGGTGAGCGTTTGCGAATGGCCCTTGAAGAGTTGGGGCCTACCTTTGTCAAGTTGGGACAGTTACTTTCAACCCGGCCCGACTTGGTCTCTCCTGATATCCTGCTTGAGTTGCGTAAGCTCCAGGACAAAGTCCCCGGTTTCTCCTTTATAGAAGTCAAAAAACAGATCGAGACTTCACTGGGGTGCTCATTGAAGGAAACTTTCCAAGAGTTTTCTCGAGAGCCGGTTGCCGCTGCTTCGATTTCACAGGTACATCGGGCCCGACTGAAAGATGGCACTGAGGTCGCAGTAAAAGTCCAGCGCCCGGAAATCGATGAGCTGATTGCCACCGATATCGATATCATGTATACGCTGGCGGAGCTGGCGGCTAAGCATATAAGTGAGATGGAGCCCTATCAGCCGACTCTGTTGGTTCGGGAGTTTGCCAAAAATATCCGACTTGAACTTGACTTCCATGTCGAAGGGCGCAATATCGACCGCTTTGCCAATAATTTCGCCAAAGATCCAACCGTTCATATTCCCACTGTCTATTGGGCTCAGAGTAGCAGCAAGATATTAACTCTTGAATGGATTGACGGTATTAAGGTTGATGAATTACAAA
Source organism: Deltaproteobacteria bacterium (assembly GCA_030640695.1). Classification (GTDB taxonomy): domain Bacteria; phylum Desulfobacterota; class Anaeroferrophillalia; order Anaeroferrophillales; family Tharpellaceae; genus Tharpella. Next base: position 6,388 of record DAOWIX010000147.1, read on the forward strand.
AAAGAGGGGAGGCTGATTGCAATCCTGTCATCTTGGCAGCTAATGGGGCTGACTTTATCTTAAGACAGATTCTTGAATTCGGTCTTTTTCATGGCGATCCGCATCCCGGAAACCTCTTTGTTCTGCCCGGAAATGTCATCGCTCCGATCGATTTCGGTCTTGTCGGTCGTCTTGATGATGAACTCGCAACCGCCTTGCTTGATCTGCTGCTTTCACTCCTACAACAGGATGTACAAGGGTTGTTGCGAGTGCTGTTCAAGATCGGAGTTGTCGATGAAGAGAAGGTGAATTTAAGAGAATTAAGAGCTGATCTTTTTGACCTTATGGACCGTTATGTCGGTGTTTCTTTAAAAAATCTTCGTCTCCAGAGTCTGGTGCAGGACTTTATTCGCATCATCAGTTTTCATCAGATTCGTTTTTTACCCGACTTTATGCTTTTATTGAGGGTTCTTATCTCGGTTGAAGCAACCGCCCGCAAACTTGACCCTTTATTTGATTTTTTCAATCACGCTGCTCCTCTGGTACAGAAACTGGCGGAGAAACGTTTTTCTCCAGAACATATGCAAAAAATTGTCAGTTCTCAGTTGCGAGAGCTCTCATCTCTGCTTGAGATTGTCCCGGGTGCGACTCGCGACATCCTAAAAAAATTAAGCCGTGGCCGTTTACGTTTTGAGTTCGAACATTTAGGTCTCGATCTTTTCGGTAAAAATCTTGACCGAATCGCCAACCGGATCTCTTTTACGATGGTGGTATCAGCCATTATCATCGCCTCATCAAT
>DAOWIX010000130.1 GCA_030640695.1 Deltaproteobacteria bacterium
ATTATGGTTGGGAGCGGGCAAGTCAGCCTTTTATAGCTTTTTTGGATGCCGATGATAGCTGGCATGCCGACAAAATCGCTTTGCAGTTTGGCTTTATGGAGTGTCATCCCGAGATAGCTCTATCAGGCCATTTTTGCAGTGCATCGCTAATGCATGAATCCCGGATAACGATGCGTTTTCGGGTTTCAGAGTGTTCTCTGCAGGGACTTCTTTACTCAAATTCTCTGCGAACTCCAACTGTGATGTTGCGCCGTGATATTGATTTAAGGTTTCCCGAAGAGCAGCGTTATGGCGAAGACTATCATCTCTGGCTCAGTTTTCTCGGGGCTGGAGGTCAGGCGGCTTTTCTTGATCTACCTTTGGCCGCAACTCATAAGCCCGCTTTTGGGGTTGCGGGACAAAGTGCAGCTCTCTGGCGTATGGAGAGAGGGGAGCTTGATGCTTTGGTTGCACTTTGGCGCAAAAAGCAGATATCTCTTGCGCTATTAGTCGGGGTTGTCAGTTGGTCGTTACTCAAGTTTATCCGACGTCTATTGCTAACTGGTTTTCGTCGCAGCCGAGAGGCTATGGGGGATTGCGTGGAAATTCTAAAAAACCTAATCGGCAAGTTTTGGGCCTCTAGGGATTTACTGCCTACTGCCCACTGCCCACTGCCCACTAATGAGCAAAGAGTCCCAGAGCAAAAAAAGCCAACTATCCTTTTTCTGGTAACTGATGATTGGTTTTTTCTCATTCATCGCAAGGCTCTGGCCGAGGCCGCGCAGGCGGCAGGCTTTCAAGTCCTGGTGGCTACGGCGCCGGGGCCTCGGGTAGCTGAAATTACGGCCCTGGGGTTTGTCCATTATCCTCTTAAAATGCGCCGCGCCAGCCGCAATCCGGTGCGGGAAGTGATAGGTCTTTGCGATCTCGTGAATCTCTATCGGCGGCTCAAGCCCGATATTGTTCATCAAGTTTCGATTAAACCGATAATTTACGGGTCGCTGGCGGCCCGGCTGGCGGGAGTTCCGGCGGTTGTTAATGCCGTGACCGGTTTGGGCTTTGTCTTTATTGCTGGTGGCCGGCGCAAAAAATATCTTAAAAGTATTATTGAAATGGCCTACCGTTTGGCTGGCAGCCATGCGGCGATCAGGTTTCTTTTTGAAAACCCTGACGACCGGAATCATTTTCTGGGCAGAAATATAGTCCAAGCGGAAAGGGCAGTGTTGATTCTTGGTTCCGGGGTTGAGGTGGAGCGTTTTCAACCAGCTTTGCAGGTTCGTAAGCCGGAAGTTCCCGTGGTTCTGCTGGCCGCGCGCATGCTCTGGCACAAAGGGATCAAGGAGTTTGTCGAAGCGGCCCGGGTTTTGCAAAACAAAGGTTTGAAAGCTGAATTCTGGTTGGCCGGCATGCCGGATACGAGTAATCCGGCGGCGGTGCCGGTCTCGCGCCTGCTCTTTTGGCATCGTCAGGGAAGTGTGCGTTGGCTTGGTTTTCAAAAAGATATGCCGGCTCTTTATCAACAAGCAGCTATAATTTGTCTGCCGACCCGCTATCGGGAAGGGATTCCGGTGACTCTGCTTGAGGCTGCGGCTTGCGGTAAACCTCTGGTCGCGACCGATATGCCGGGTTGTAGAGAGATTGTTAAGCCGGGTAAAAATGGTTTCCTGGTTAAGCCTGGTGATGTCGTAAGTTTGGCCTGTGCGTTGGAAAAGTTACTTGTTAATCCTGAATTATGCCAGAAGTTTGGCATTTATGGTCGTCGTCTGGTGGAAAAGCAGTTTAGTGACAAAAAAGTAATTGCTGATACCTTTGCGGTCTATCGCGAGCTTTTGGGGGAGAAGTGGCCACGTCTAAAAAAATCTTGATTACCGGGGCCGCTGGTTTTGTTGGTACGGCCCTTTGTCATCAACTGCATCGTCAAGGATACGCTCTGCGAGTTCTGATACGGCGCGGCGGCACCCTTTTGCCGGATGATTTAGCTAAAGTCCTGGATGATGTTGTGGTCGTAGATGATCTGGCTGAACCATTGCCTTGGCCGACTCTGCTGGACGGAGTGGAGAGCGTTATTCATCTGGCTGCCCGGGCGCATAGCACAGCCTCTCCAGATCTATTTTTTCATGACAATCTTGACGCGACTGTTGCGTTGGGAGTGGCGGCTTTAAAAGCAAAAGTTGCCAGATTTATTTTTTTAAGCACAGTCAAAGTTAATGGTGAGGGCGTCTGGGATTGTGACCATCATCCTTATAAAGCCTCTGACAAACCTTGCCCGCAAGGTGCTTATGCAGTCAGTAAGTGGCGGGGTGAACAAGAGCTACAGCGTCTTTTTCGAGATTCCGGAACGTCTAAATTAGTGGTTGTCAGATCTCCGCTGGTGTATAGTTCGTCAGTCAAAGGCAATCTTGCCGGTTTGCAAAGATGGGTGGGGTATGGTTTGCCTCTGCCGGTGCCTTGGTCCGGCAATCGGCGTAGCCTGATAGCACTGGATAAATTGGTTGATTGTATTAAGGGTTGTTTGGATTGTCGAGTCACAGATGGTGAACGTTTGCTGTTATTGGCTGACCAAGAGGATTGGTCAACTGCGCGACTAGCCCAATTCCTGGCTCAGAACTCCGGGAAATCGGCGCGTATTTTACGGGTTCCGGCCTCTCTTTTGCGACTTGTGGCGGTGGTTTCCCAGCAGGAAGAGATTTTCCTTAAGCTGTATGGTAGTTTGCGTGTCGATAGTCGGGGGCTTGTTTGTGGAGAATCAGAGACTAAGGGGGATCGGAGTTTTTCGGCGCTCTAGTTTCATTATTAAATAGGTTTTCTTGCCTAACCCACTAATTATTAAAGATAGTTCATTTGAGAAAACATACTTGACAGGATTTGAAAGCGGGTTTATAGGTTGTGAAAATAGTCGAGTTGAAAAGTTGGTTTTAGGTGCTAATGCTTATATCTGGCACGTTTTTAAATGGATTTTTAAAGGAGAAGAAAGAATGATTCGATCTGGAATCAGGAAAGTGATGTTGTTCTCGCTGATTGTAGTGTTGCTTGTGGCCGTCGTTGGCACAGCCCATGCCCTGCAAGGAGGACCGGACAAATTTGGGTACCGTTATATCGATAGTCTGGATAAATATGGGCCTGATTTTTACATGATGGTAAATGGTGAAGATGTCGTTCATCTTGATGGTAAATCGGCGGTTCCTGTTGAGAGCTTGACAACGGCGTATCCGATAGGTTTTCCATTCGAATTTTATGGTAAGAAGTATAATTCTTTTTATGTTTCTGGTAATGGTTACATTGTTTTTGCTACTCCCGGGATGGATTACAAATCGTATTCTTACAGTGGAGAGGCGGTGCCCTCATCGGGCGCTCCCAATCATATGCTGGCACCGTTTTGGGGTAAGAATAACCCTGCTGCCTGAGGATTCTCCGCCTATTTTGAGACCCGTGGGGTCGAACCAAATCGCACATTTATGTTTAGGTACTGGAATGTAACTTCACTGCTTAATGGTAAAAAAGGTTATGATTTTCAGATTATCTTAAAAGAGGGCAGTACCGATATCCTGTTCAATTATGAAGAAGTCTACTCAGGTGGCCCCGACACAGTTATGGCCGGTATTGAGAATCACGACGGCTCAATCGGTTTGCGCTATCCCGGTTTTGATAAGTTGGGAACCTACAGTAAACGCTCTGTCCGTTTTTACTTTGATGATTCTTCCGTTCCGACCTATTACGACCGGGATAATGATGGCTATACCAGCGATGTCGATTGTAATGATAATGATTCAACAATATATCCCGGTGCCCCCGAAATCTGCGGCGATGGTATAATTCAGGATTGTAATAGAAATGTAGATCTGAGTTGCTCGGTTGACCCAAATGATGTCGATAATGACGGAGATGGTTATACTGAAAATCAGGGTGATTGCGACGACGATGACGCCAGCATTCATCCCGGCGCAGTAGAAATCTGTGACGGCTTTGACAATGATTGTGACGGAGTTGTCGATGAGAGCTGTAATAATGCCATTGATAATGATGGAGACGGTTATGACATCAATAATGATTGTGATGATGAAAAAGCCTCAATTCATCCCGGAGCGGTAGAAATCTGTGATGGTTTTGATAACGATTGCGATGGCTTTATCGATGAAGGTTGCGGTGATGATAGTGGTGGCCCTGATGCCTTTGGTTATCGTTATATTGCCAGTGATGAACCGGGAGGCCCTGAATACAAATGGGAATATTTTTCAGAAGAGTCTCAAAGGTTGACGTTTAATGCCGACGATGGCTTGGTCAACGCTATCCCGATGGGTTTCTTTTATGATCCCGGTACGGAATTTACACCTTATTTTGAATTTTACGGCAAAAAGTACAATAATGTCTATATAGCCGGAAATGGCTATCTTGCTTTCGAAGCTGATAGTAAATACACAAATTTTGCTTATGAAGGTCAAAATTTTCCAATTGTCTCCGAACCCAATAACCTGGTTGCTCCGTTATGGGTAGGGGGGCAATCGCTGGAAGAGGCCGGGGCTCTGATTGAGGTTATTTATGAGACTTTAGGGGTTGAGCCGCAGCGCCGTTTTGTTATGCAGTTTAAGCGCAATACCAGTACTGGTCAGCAGATAGCCTATCAAGTAGTTTTCTATGAAAAAGAGAATACAATACAGATCAACTATCAGTCGGTAGCTTCGTTGGGAGCTGATTTTCAAGTGGCCGGTATTGAGAATCGTGATGGTGATATCGGGCTGCGTTACGCGGCTTTGGATGAAGCGGTAAATATCACAGAACGTTCAGTACTTTTTTACCTCGGGGATCCTCCGGTTAATCCTGATCCCGACCCTGATCCTGACCCGGCACCCGTGGCCGGTAGAGCCAACCTTTATATGCCTTTGGTGATGACTGGAAATTGGCAAACCTCTGTTGTCCTTTTAAATGATAGTGGCAGTGAAACCGTGACCGGTGTTCTTCAAGGGCATGATGCTAAGGGTGATGTGGTTGTTTTCTCTGAGGATGTTATTTTAGATCCCTTGGCTCGTCAAGAAGGTTCGTTAAATGACTTCTTTGGTGAGTTTGATGTGAATCTTGCCTATCTGACTTTTGAGGCTAATATTGATGCCGTTGTTGGGTCTGTACGTCTACAGGTTGCAGGTCAGGGGATGGTGGGAGCCTACCCGGCTCTTTCTCATGCGGCAACCAGTGAGACTCTCTATCTGCCAATGGTTATAACTCAGAGTGATTGGGGAAATATTGTCAGCCTGGTGAATGCGGACAGCAAGAGCTGTTATGCGACGATAGAGTTTGATAACGGTGCGACAAAGAGTCTGTTTTTCGAACCGGGTCAGCAGGTTTTTCTATATCCTCTGGGAGAGATTACTGTACTTTCGGCTGATCGCAAACAGGCTCTCTTAAAGAATACTACTCCAGAACCGAGGGGTGCTGTAATTCGTGGAGGAGGCGGTTTATTGGGGGCGGTTCTCTACTATCACGGGGAAACTGCAAGCGCTGCCGCTCTTGATGGAACGATAGGAGAACAAGTAAAATATCCTTATTTGCCCGATAGTTCAGCTTGGTGGGGTGGACTCACGCTTTTTAATCCGCAACCGGCCCTAATTGATACAGTATTGTCCGGTTATCTGGCTGATGGTGAGCCAGCCGATCTCTCTTTGACTGATGTTCCTTTGGGGTTTATGGAGAGTCGAAGATTTCAAGCTGCAAATTTACTGCCGAATGATAGTGGCTGGTTGCTGGCCGAATCGACTTCCCTTATTACCGGGATGGAGTTTTTTGGAACTGTCGATGGTAAGCAGATGGCAGCGGTTTCGACCGGTGAACTGAGTGGTTCCAGTGGTGTTTTCTCTCGCATACAATTAGGCGAAGACGGGGTCTGGAGTGGACTTGTGTTGGTTAATTCAGGAGTTGTCGAAAACCAGGTAGCTTTTGCTGCCTATGACGATAATGGACGGATATTAGGTGAGGCCCGCAGGATGATTCCGGCATATGGTCAGGTTGTTAGCGAAGTTACAAGTTTGTTTGCTCCGACCAACATCGATCAAGCGACCTCTATCCGCTTTGCTGCCGAGAGTGAAGTTGTTGGGGTTCTGCTTAATGGTCGCAACTATAAGGTGGACGGTTATCCTTTGAGTGAGTTGGAAGCCTTACCGCCGTTGCGATTGGCAACTACTGGTGATCGCTACTAACGCTGTGACGTTGCCAATAAGGTTTCGAAAAGGCCTGTTCTAGCAAAATCACTACCTATGCTTTATTTCGGTTTAGTGTGAAAGAAAAAAATATCACCATAAAAAATAGATTTTTTATGGTGATATTTTTTTGGGTTTGCTATATTTAACTTCTTAACGCATGGAAATAGTTAAAATTTTTTGGGAAGAGATCTGTGAGCGGCTTTTTTTTGAAGGATGGAGAGCTTCGAGTATATCCGGTTGTTGGGGTAATTTTTCTGGGTCTTTTGCTGGCTTACTGGCAAGTGTCCGAGTTTTCCTTCGTCAATTTTGATGACCATGAATATGTGGTGGACAATCCGGTTGTCGCGAACGGCTTAAGTTGGATTGCTGCCAGATGGGCTTTTACGGCTTTTTATGCGGCCAACTGGCATCCTTTAGCCTGGCTCTCCCATATGCTCGATGTGACTTTTTTCGGGCTTGACAGCGGTCGTCATCATCTTGTCGCTTTAGGATGGCATCTCGCCAATACCGCACTCCTTTTCTTTTTGCTGCGTCGCTGGGGGGGCGGACTCTGGCGCAGTGCTTTGGTAACTATTCTTTTTGCCTGGCATCCTTTGCGGGTGGAGTCGGTTGCCTGGGTGGCCGAACGTAAAGATCTTCTTTGTGCCTTTTTCTGGCTTGTGACCTTGATTTTCTATACGTCCTATAGTGCTCGACCGGATTGGCGGCGATACCTGTTGACTTTTATTGGTGCGGCGTTGGCCTTGATGGCCAAACCGATGGCGGTTACTATGCCATTTCTCCTTCTTCTGCTTGATTATTGGCCTTTGCAACGTTACGCCAAGTTTGGAATTAAGCGTCTTCTGCTGGAAAAAATTCCGTTTGTTTTGCTGATTGTGGCTTCTGCAATATTGACTTTTATGGCTCAGCGTCAAGCTGGAGCGGTAAGTTCGGCCGCCGAGTTGGGTGTGCTTTTGCGCCTGACAAATGCGATTGTTGCTTATGGGGAATATGTAAAACTACTTCTATGGCCTCAGGATCTGGCAGTTCTTTACCGTTATCGCATTGATCATACGGTTATGAAGGTGTTCTGCTCCACTATTTTTCTTATCGGTTGTTGTGGGTGGGTTTTTCGTGAACGGCAGCGTTATCCTTTTCTGTTGGTGGGATGGTGTTGGTTTCTCGGCACTCTGGTACCGGTAATTGGTTTGGTGCAGGTTGGAGGTCAGGCATGGGCAGACCGTTATAGTTATTTTCCGGCCATTGGCTTTTGGCTGGCGTTGGTATGGTACGGATATGAACTGTGTCCCGTGAACCGGCGCCGGGTGGCTGGAGGAGTTGTGGTAGTGGTGGCGTTATTCTATCTCTCTCTGACTTGGCATCAGAATCGCTATTGGCGTAATAGCGTTGCGCTTTTTCAACGAGCGGCTGCAGTTGATACACAAAACAGTGTTGCTTACAATCTTCTGGGTCTGGCTTTTGCGAAAGTTGAGCGCTGGGCTGATTCCGACCGGGCCTTTGCCCGGGCTTTAGAGATCAATGCACGATTTGGTCAAGCACTGGTTAATTGGGGTAATGCTTTACAGGAGCAGGGACGTAACCTGGAAGCTGAACAAGTTTATCTGAAGGCGATGCAACCTGGAGTTCGGGAAGTAGATGCATATGTGGCTTTGGCAACGTTGCGAAAAAAAGAGAAGCGTCTTGACGAGGCGGAAAAGATTTTACTTAAAGCCTCGCAATTTGCGCCTGATGCTCCTGGTGTCAACTACAATCTCGGCACGGTGTTGTTAAGTAGAGGGAGGGCTGCCGATTCACTACACCCATTGCGTCAAGCTTTGGCAAACAGGCCCTATCATATGAAAACCCGTATAAACCTTGGCATAGCGTTAGCTCATCTGGGGCGCCTTAAGGAGGCTGAACAGCAATTTTCTTATGTCTTGCAGATCGATCCAGACCATGCCCAGGCGCGCTACAATTTACAGCAACTTAAGCGTCTACAGAAGTTAGGTTCATGATGAAATGGAAGTTCTGGTGGGAGGGTAATTTTCGTGTATCGTGGTAAAAAAGTTGTTGTGGTCATGCCGGCTTACAATGCCGAGTTGACGCTGCGTCGAACCTATGATGAGGTTATGGCTCAGGGGGTTGTTGATCATGTCGTGATTGTTGACGATTTTAGTTCGGATGCTACCGCCAAGATTGCCGTCGGTCTGCCGTGTTCCGAATTGGTGCGGCATCAGTGTAATCTCGGCTATGGGGCTAACCAGAAGAGTTGTTACCAGCGAGCTCTAAAGGCTGGTGCAGATATTGTCATAATGGTTCATCCCGATTATCAGTATACGCCACTTTTGATTCCGGTCATGGCGGCAATGATCGGTAGTGGGTTTTATGATTGTGTTTTGGCATCAAGGATTCTTGGCGGGCGGGCTCTCGCGGGAGGTATGCCCTGGTGGAAATATATTGCCAATCGAGGTCTGACCTTTGTAGAAAATTGTTTGCTGGGCACTAAACTTTCTGAATTTCATACGGGTTACAGGGCTTTTTCAAGTTGTTTGCTCGAACGTCTGCCTTTGCATCGTAATTCCGACGATTTCGTTTTTGATAACCAGATGTTGGCCCAAATTCATGCTTTGGGTTATGTCATCGGTGAAGTAAGTTGCCCAACCAGATATTTTCCTGAGGCCTCATCAATAAACTTTTTACGTAGCTTAAAGTATGGTTTTGGTTGCTTGTGGATCGGTTTAAGGTTTCGTCTCCATCGTTGGCGAGTAATGAGATCATGGTTATTTGATAATGAAGCGTAAAATATTACTTGCTGTTTCAGGGCTTTTTTTTCTGCTTTTTCTGGGGATGGCTTGGTTCGGTGTCAATAGCGTTGTCCGGCGTCTTGAGATGACCCATATGGAGTCAAATTTTAAGGCGGCGGAAGAGGCCGTACGTTCCGGTCGAAAAAAGATTGCCGTGCAAGCCTATCGAGTGGCTACGGCATTTTATCAAAGTGGATCATTGCGAAGAGGTTATTATCCGTCAAGAAGCGGTGAATACCTGACGGCGGGAAATTGTTACTGGCAGCTTCGTCAGCCTCGTGCGGCACTGCAATGTTATGAAGAAGGGTTGCGTAGTGAGCCTTGCTCAATTGCTCTCCTTACCAGTTTGGGGAGTTGCTCATTTAGCCTGGGAGAGCAGCAAAAGGCACTGAGTGCGTTGGAAAAAAGCCAGGCTCTTTATCCGTTAAAAAAGAAGGTTCGACCGGTTTTGCAAAAGCTGAGAGCCGGAAAGGTAGGGGCAAACCAATGAGAGAACGGGGTCGCCGAAGCAGGAAAGATGGAAGGTCTAAGCTTCAGCGAAGAAGTACTCCAGAGGCGCGCCCGGTGGCCGGAGTTCGGAGATTTCCATCATTGGCTGTGGTGTCGCGTCTAGGGTGGCCTGCACTACTCTTTTTTTTCTTTATGGCCTCCCCGTTGGTTTTTGTCTCCGGCTATACCCCTGATGGCCACCTCTTTTGCACCCTTTATGATCTGCCTAAAGCTTACTTTATTGCTGCCACTATCTTGTTATTCTGTTTTTTTTATACTCTCTATATTTACCGTAAGCCAGAAAGGGTGCAGAACCTCCGTTTTTTTCTGTTAAACAATTCCGGCGTCAAGATATTAGTTCTGCTGTGGATTTTTTTGGCATTTTCCCTGTTTCATGCGGCGGTACAAGCGGCAGCCATCTATGGTTTGCTGAATTATTTACTACTGGCCCTTTTTTTTATAGTTCTGTCCCAACTTTTCTCTCGGCAGGATTATCGATGGTCCGCCATTTATGGCTTGATTGCTGCCTTGTCGGTCTTCTCTTTGCTTGGGATAATCCAATATTATGGTTATGAAATTCCTTTTTTATTGCCCATTCTGGGGCCTGCCTCGACCTTTGGTTACCGCAACCCGGCAGCTCATTTTATTGCCGTAGCTCTTCCCTTTGCCTTTCTTGCGCTTTGGCGACATTGGCGTTTGTGGCGGGCACAAGGGAAAAGCACCCAGTTGGCTCTCTTTATCAGTTTTCTGTTGTCAGCTTTTGGGGCCCTGGTTTTGCTCTTCATGAATTACTCTCGTACGGCAATTTTGGCCCTCATGATTGGGTCTCTGGCGCTACCTTTTGTATGGCTCATTTCGAAAAAAGAGAGTGCTCAAGGTCATGATTGGAGCCGTAAAAAATTGTGGCGGGCCTTGGCTGGAGTTATATTGATACTAGTTGTGATCTCCGCTTTGATAATGTCTTTTCCTAAAAGCCGTAAGCGAGTCGAAGGCAGTTTTAATAAATTTAAGCAGGGCGGTGCGGCTAGCTTACTTGAGTTTCGTTACTATCATTGGGGTAATAGTCTGATGATGATCAAGGATAACCCGGTTTGGGGGGTAGGCCTTGGTAACTGGCGCTTTTCCTATCCCCTCTACTATAAAAGTTTTGCTAAAGATCCCCTTTTTAACTACCGGATGCAGGTACGTAAAACCCATAACGACTATTTGCAACTGGCGGCGGAATGTGGTATCCCGGCGTTGTTACTTTTTCTATTCCTCTGGGGCCGGCAGTTCTACCTTTTGCGTTATTCGCCGGCCGAGAGTGATGGTGAAGAGGATTGGCGAATGCCGCTGACGGCATCACTTCTGGCTTTTTCGGTGATCATGTTTTTTTCATTTCCCATGCAGTTGGCTTACAGTCGTATGTTCTGTTTCTTTCTGCTGGCTTTAGGGGAGGCGCGGGCATGGCCGGCATTATCGAGCTAATGGTTGAGCGGGGCTTACTCTCCGCTGCCGATCTTAAAAAGATTAAACCCAGTGGCCGAGAACGTGAGGCTCTGCATCGTCTGGCGATCAGAACCGGTCTTGTATCCGAAGAGGATTTTCTCGCTCTGGTTGCCGATGAGTTAAAGCTCGGCCAGATCAGTGAACTGCCGGCTGACTATGATAACGCCTTCTTTACTGATATCTCTCCGCTTTTTTTAGAAGAGCACCGCTGTTTTCCTTTAGGGGGAGCTGAGGCTCTGGTCGTGATCGTCAATGATCCTTACGATCATCTCGTGGCGGAGACCTTCAGGCAGCTTTTCCCCGGGCGTCGAATTGAACTGCTCTTGGCCCGCGAAGAGAAAATTTCCGGCTGGATCCGGGAGCATTTTCTGGCGATCGCTGATGATGCTGATGATTCAGAGGCTCAAACACTGGCTGGTGTTGCCGGCGTTGAGTTTGGTGATGATGTTGATCATTTGCGCGACCTTGCGTCCGAAGCGCCGATTATTAAACTGGTCAATCAGTTTCTTACCAAAGCCGTGGAGGAGGGGGCCAGTGATATTCACATTGAGCCTCAGGCCGAGAATCTCCAGGTTCGTTTTCGGGTGGATGGGGTTTTGCGCGAACATGCGATGCCGCCCAAGAATATTCAGTCATCAATTATCTCCCGCATAAAAATTATGGCCCGCATGGATATTGCCGAGCGGCGCCTGCCGCAGGATGGCCGGATACGGATAAAAATATCCGGAAAAGATATTGATTTGCGGGTTTCCTGTCTGCCGACGGTCTATGGTGAAAGTGTGGTCATGCGTATTCTTGATCGCAACAGTATCTCTTTCAGTCTCGGAACCTTAGGTTTTCCGGAACTTGAACGGCGTCGTTTTGAGGAGATGATTCATCTGCCCTACGGTATAATTCTAGTCACCGGCCCGACTGGTAGCGGCAAGACGACAACCCTCTATGCGGCTCTGAATACAATTAATGCAATTGACAAAAAAATTATTACAATCGAAGATCCGGTCGAGTATGAACTTAACGGGATTAACCAGGTTCAGGTCAACAGTAAGGCGGGCCTGGGTTTTTCCAATGGTTTACGCTCGATTGTGCGCCAAGATCCGGACGTAATTCTGATTGGTGAAATCCGCGATCGGGAAACCGCCGATATCGCCATCCAGTCAGCCTTGACCGGACATCTGGTTTTTTCCACCCTGCATACCAACGATGCGGCCGGAGCCG
>DAOWIX010000027.1 GCA_030640695.1 Deltaproteobacteria bacterium
AACCCCGGACTGCGGATCAGATGCGATCTTGATGCGCTCCTCCAAAGCTCCATCACGACTATCAAAATAGTATTTATAGAGGGCGGCAGCCGCGGCCGGGCCGATGAAACTTTCAGCCTGAGCTCTTTTATCACAATCGGAAAAACAGGCTCCACATTTGATACAGGTTATGGCCCGAATCATCTGGTCTAAGTGCTGAGCATCAAGACCATGCTGAAACACCTCATCATGGGTCTCATGCTCCCGCTTGATATAGGGGATGATTTCCCGGTAAGCCTGCCAGAAAGGTTCGAGATCGACGACCAGGTCTCGAATTGGCTGGAGATTGCCAATTGGATCAACTACGATATCACCTTTGGTCATAAGAGATTCAATCTGAGTCTTGCAAGCCAATCCGGCAACGCCGTTGATGCGAACCGCGCAGGAGCCGCAGATCGCCCCGCGACAGCTGTAACGATAGGCAAAGGTCGAATCAAGATGTTCATGAATATGGTGAAAAACCTCAAGCAAGCTCATACCCGGCTTCACTGCAACTGTAAAAGTCTGCCGATAACCCTCTTTGAGATCAGCTTTTTTGCGGTAGACATCAAATTTTGCGTCCATAATCTTCTCCGCTTTAATGCGGGATTATACCCGCAACCCAAAAGTGGGCTTTTCGGCCCGCACATAAGTACTCTTATCAGAACATTTTCTTGCAAAAACACAAGAAAACAACCTGTAAGGTACTAATAAGTGATTTTTGCCAGCGGCTCTGTATCCACCAATCTGACATCGAGGTAATCGAGGGCGGCACTGCCATCATCCTTTAGGGTTACAAGGCTGTGTTTGAGGAAATGTTGATTATCCATGGCTGGAAAATCAAGATGAAAATGGCTGCCGCGGGACTCCTGCCGTCGGCAACTGGCCAGAGCACAGACATAAGCCAAATCCAACATACAACCAAGCTCTAGAGCCCGATAGAGTTCGATATTGAAAACCAGTTTTTGGTTGGCAACCCGGATCCCGGCAAAACGCTCCCGCAAAAGCGTAATTTCAGCAAGCCCCTGCTCCATCCCGGCCTGATTTCGTTTAATTCCGAGACCGTGAACCATGGTCTGCTCCATGGAACTCCTGAGTTCAACCACACTCTCACTGGCCGGGCCGCTAAATATCCGGCGAAACTCTGTCATTGCCTGCTCCAGTAAGGCTTCGGAAACTTTTTTACGACAATTTGCAGCAGCAGCCATTGTAACCGCGGCCTGGCGGCCGAAAACCACGGTTTCGAGCAGTGAATTACCGCCCAGACGATTGGCGCCATGGACCGACACACAAGCCGCCTCACCGGCGGCAAAAAGACCATTCAATGGAGTCGAACAATCAGTTTCAACATGAATTCCACCCATCGAATAGTGTACCGTCGGACGTACGGGAATGGCTTCGGCGATCGCGTCTACCCCGGCGAACTGCTTGGTAATTTCAAGAATCTGGGGCAATTTTGAGATCAGTTTTTCACGACCGAGATGGCGCAGATCAAGCCGCACACAACCGTCAGCAAAACCCCGACCCTCAACAATTTCAGTATGAATTGAACGGGCCACAAGATCGCGGGGGGCGAGCTCCATAAATTCCGGAGCGTAACGTTCCATAAAACGCTCGCCTTTATTATTTACCAGATAACCACCCTCGCCCCGAGCCCCTTCGGTAATCAGAATTCCATTAAAAAGGCCAGTCGGATGAATCTGAAAAAACTCCATATCTTTAAGCGGCACCCCGGCCCGCCAGGCCAGAGCCATGCCGTCGCCGGTATTGATCAGGGCATTCGAAGACTGGCCAAAAACGCGCCCGGCCCCACCGGTTGCGACGAGACCGGAACCGGCACTGAAAAAAGCAATCTCTCCCGATTTCAGATCAAAGGCTAAAAATCCGTAAAAATTCTTGCCGTCGGAAACGATATCAAAAACAAACCACTCCCAGAAGATTTTAATACCTTTCGCGAGAGTCTGCTCAAACAGAGTTGTCAAAAGGGCGTGACCGGTAATGTCCTGGACGTAACAGGTACGATTGCGACGCTGACCCCCAAAGGGCCGCTGGGCATAATATCCGTCAGCATCCCGATTAAAAGATGCGCCCCACCGATCGAGCTCATAAATTGCTGCCGGGGCCTCTTCAGTCAGCACTTTCACGGCATCCTGATCACCCAGAAACCAGCCCCCTTTCAGAGTTTCATAATAGTGATCCTGCCAACTGTCTTCACAGTCAACAGCCGCATTAATGCCGCCCTGGGCGGCCCCGGAATGCGAGCGTACAGGATGCACCTTACTGATTATCGCAACTTTCAGATGGGGGTTATCTTCCGCCATCTTTACGGCCGCAGTCATACCGGTCAAACCAGCCCCCATAATCACCACATCGTAATCAAATCGCTGAGTTATCTTCACATTACCTCTCTGGTAAACCCCTGGCATCACCAATAATTCAACTCACAAATCCTTAAACAAATCAAACCTGATACAAATCAGGACTAGCGAAAACGGGCATCAGATCTTTTTTTAGAGATCTCTGCTTCCCCGGCCATAACCCAGCCGTCACGGGACGAGGTGACCTGGTCGAATTTTGCCACATAAGGCTTGATGTCGAGCAAGGGCGTACCATCTAAGATATCAACCCCTTCAATAATCAGGGTATTACCTTTAACCTCCTGCAGTTTTACAACCGACAGGCCGATATGGTTGGGCCGGACCGGAGCCCGGGTCGCAAAAACCCCTCTTTCCACCACATCCATAAAAGGAATTACTTTAAGTTTCGTTTTTCGACATTGATGAAATCTGTAGAGCAGATAGATATGACTGAAACCTTCAAGATCCTGCAAGCCGGCAACATACTCATCGTCGACCACGACTTCACCTAATTTTCCAACCGCACTTTTCGGCTGAATCGGCATCTTCTCCAGCTCTTTAAAGGGCGAATGGATCACCCCGATCGGTTTTATCAAAGCTGACAACCTCTTAAATTCTACCCCAAAATCAACTATAGCCCCATTTTTTTCAGCTATGGTTGAGAAACAATCTTCAAAAAATGTTCTCGCAACTCTTCAATGCGGCGGCGATTAACGCCAAAATCACTGTAACCGACCCGGGATGCGGAGCGCAGGTTGATGATTTTTTTATCTTCGTCAATGACAAACTCTACATCATCGACAAATTTAAACAGACTCGAAACAAATTCAGACCTCAGATAACTCCCCTCAGAGACCACTACCCGACCCCCTTTAATCATGGCAACCGCCTGAGCCAGAGCCTCGAGCGCCGCCGCCGGTGCCAACGAGCAGGCAAAAGGTTCAATGAAATGGCCTGCATCCTGAGATAAGGATGAAACACAATTGGGAGAAGAGGGGCAAGGTGTAAGGTTATTTTTACCACTGGAAGGAGTCGCTGAGGCACAGCCGACCAGCGCAACAAGCACAATAATAAAAAAATTAACCGAAAAAGACATGTTAAAACCTCCATTCAGCCCCCCTAACCCTAAGCTGGGGGAGTGGGACAACGACAATCAAGACACGCACAACACCCGCAAACTGGTTCGTCTTTTAATATCCATCTATAATCTATAACCCATTGAAACGTCAAAGTAAACATCTGCATCACAGTTATTTTGATACTATAAGAGAGATAAATTTATCAGGGGGACTGCATGGATTGTTGGGTAAATAGATTCCCATTCAATGAATATTGGATTAGGATGGTTTTTTTTATCTACTTATTGACTTTTTTGTTAAAAAAAGAGATAGCTGTATCATTATGAATCAACAATTTCGAACCTATCCATGGTTGGTAGATTGATAATCTTATGAAAGACCAAGCGGTAGTTGTTTTTACTGATCTCGATGCAACCCTGCTGGGGCTTGACGACTACTCCTTTGAAAAAGCCAGAACCGGGCTTGATCTGTGTCGCAGCCTCCAGATACCGGTCATTGCTGTAACCAGCAAGACTTTGGACGAGACCAAGCTCTGGATCAAGCGGATCGGACTTGACCAACGCTTTATCTTTGAAAATGGCGGTGGAATACATCTCGAAAATGGCAAAATCATTGATCTGGGGGTTGATTACTCCGTTTTACGTCAAGTGATGCTCAAACTCTCTTCGACTTTCCCGGTACGAGGATTCGGCGATATGAAGACAGAGGAGATCGCCGAACGCACCGGCCTCTCTTTGGAGGAGGCGAAGATCGCTGCATTACGGCGTTTTTCAGAACCTTTTGTATGTCAGGAAACCGATTTTGAGAAACTTGAAAACGTGGTCGGCATTCATGGTTTGCAAATAGTCAGAGGCGGACGTTTTTATCACCTGCAGGCGTCCGGGCAATCAAAAGGCAATGCCGTAGCTTACCTACTTAAACGCTTCAAAGCAGATTTTGGCCGGGTTTTCAGTATTGCTTTAGGTGACAGCCCCAATGATTTCAGCATGTTATCCAAAGCCGACAGTCCTTGGCTGGTTCGTCAACCGGGCCAGGAACAAATTATACCTGAAATAAATAATTTAAAGATTACCGCAAAAATTGGTCCTGAAGGTTGGAGTGAGGCGGTTCTGACAACGTTAAACAAAAGATAACTATTAACTATTCAGCGTGAAAGCCCGGCCTGGAGGCTGCGCCCGAACGAAGTAAGGAAGTGCCCTTGGGGTATCCCCACATCGAGACAATTATCAGGAGGGAGATTTAAAATGTCTGATTTTATCCAAAACAGTGAGATTACCACCCTACAACTATTGCGCGACCGGCCTTTGATGGAGATTGAGGCCGAACTCGAAACCTTCTCTTACGATCGCAAGATAACCCTCCTGTTGCCGGCCCTCTATTCTGAATTCGAAGGCCCGGCAATGCCGAAAATTGTTTCTCATCTTTCCTCGATTCCCTATATTCACAGAATTGTTCTCTCGCTTGATCGGGCCGATCGCAAACAGTTTGAAAGTGTTAAAAAACAGTTTGCCGGTTTTCCCTGTGACGTTAAAATCATCTGGCAGGACAGCCCTAAAGTAGTTGATACCTATCGTTATCTGGAGAGCCTGGGCTTTGACATCGCCTGTCAGGGAAAAGGCCGCGGCGTCTGGTTCAGCACCGGTTATATTCTGGCCAAGCGGGATAGCAAAGTTATTGCCCTGCATGACTGTGATATTGTTAATTATGATCGCATGTTGCTCGCCCGTTTGATCTACCCCCTGGTCCATCCCTCGTTGGCCTATGACTTCAGCAAAGGTTATTACGCCAGAGTCAGCAATGGCGAGCTCTACGGTCGGGTTAATCGGCTCTATGTCATGCCGATGCTGATGGCTTTAAGTAAAATCTTCGGCAAACTGTCATTCCTGGAATATCTGCAAAGTTTTCGCTACGCTTTGAGTGGAGAGTTTGCGATGTCGACGGATATGGCTTTAAAACTCAGAATTGCTCCCGACTGGGGGCTTGAAATTGCGACCCTGGGAGAGCTCCACTCGCTGGCGACTCCGATACGCATCTGTCAGGTGGAGTTGATGGACAATTATGAACATAAG
The DNA here is from genome assembly GCA_030640695.1 of Deltaproteobacteria bacterium. GTDB lineage: Bacteria > Desulfobacterota > Anaeroferrophillalia > Anaeroferrophillales > Tharpellaceae > Tharpella. The sequence goes on from DAOWIX010000027.1 coordinate 5,524, forward strand.
CATCAGACCCTCTCCCCGGACAGCGCTAAAGGTCTGAAAAAAATGGTCAATGATATCACCTGTACTCTCTTCAGGATACTCTCTCAGGATGGCCTGATTTTTACACCGGCGGTTTTTCGCTCCCTGCGAGTTACCTATATAAATTTCGCCCGCCTGGCGATTGAACGTTATCATGCCCTGGCTCAGATTAACGGCCTGCGCTTTAATCGTCACGGCGAGATTTCAGCGGTCGAAAATTTTTCAGCAGCGATGCAAGAAGCGGTCGAAAAGTTTATGGAAAACCCCCTGGGAACACCTCTGCTTGCAGCCTGGCAACGGGTGATCGCTGCAGATCCTGAATTTAATAGTCGCTTAGTTGAGGTGATCGATGAGATGAATAACTGATGGCGGTGTAAAAAGTTCCGATATCCTGCGTTGTCATGCTTTTCCAGACACTCGACATACTACATGTATAGTCTCGCGCCTGAAAAAGCGACAACGCCCGAAGGAAGTGCCCTTGGGGTGCATCTTGTCTATCGAAATTTTTACTTAGCCATCCCGCAACTTTTCACGAATACATCAATGATTATATTTTTCAACTTTAAGAGGAGAATTTATGAAGATTGAAAAAATTATCGACCAGTTGACCAAAGAGGTATTGGCCGGCCGTCTCGGCCCCTGGAAAACCGAAGATGCCGCCCTTAAAGCCGGAGTTACCGCCCCTGACCACATCATTACCGGAGCCCGCATCCGGCGGGCTGTAATTGAAGCAAAAAGCGGCGTCAATTTCAAGCATATACCCCTGCCGGAAAAACCCTATTTCATCGAATATCGTTGTCCCGGCGATGGCAGTGAATGGCACCTGGCAGCTGATGACAGCGACTTAAGCTGTGGTATGTGCGGCAGCCCTCTTGAAACAAGTGGTACTGGCGCACCCGTTTGCCAGCCCCTGGTCAATAACTACATCGGCGGCCAAGAAGATTATTTCAGTTATGCCGGGGAGGCAAAAGTTAGCGGTGACGTCGAGAAAACCTTTCAAAATATTGTCTGTTACGGAACCGGAGTCGGCCACCTAGGCATCGGAGTCGGCTGTTTTCAGCTTAATAAATTCGGACCTATGGAGATCAAGGTCTCCGAGTGGGGCGGAGCGGCCCGCAACCTGGCTTTTGTTTTTACCGATGAAAAAGAGCGGGAGAGAGCTCGGGATCTGATTAAAAAGCAACTGCCGGAAATTACCCGGCAGATGCAAGAGGGCTTTCTTGATCAGTTTGACGGTGAGGTTTATAACGTCGACTTTCTCGACAAACAGCACCACGGCGACCGCATCCTGCACTGCTGTTTCTATACCCGTTTTGCTGAGTATCGGGGCCACGGCTGCACCTCACGAGCCTCGGGCCTGGCAAAAAATTATATTGATGATCTTTTCAAGGATCAGGGCATTAACTGTCGCCTTTCGGTTATCGGCATGGGCCGTGATGGCGACCTCAAACCCTCACCCCGCAATCGCCGAGGCCGCTATGTCTCAGCCCAACAGAGCATACCTATAGCCGTCTACGAGAAAAATATCGGTCGGCCGATTGATGAGTTCCTCTCCTATATCGAACTCGACCGCCAGGGGGTTCTGGAAGAGACCGGCTGGCCGGCTTATACCGGCATGGGCGGTGAGATTATTCCCGCTTTCTACCGAGCTATGAAGAACAATCCAAGACCCTATCTGGTCTCATGCCTACAGAAAGTCTATGCCGAGATTCGCGGTAACGATCTGGTTTTCGGGGTTGAACTGCCCAACGTCGAAGTCGGTTTCCCATCGGGTCCGGAGGGCATAATCCCGCCCATGTCCCGAGAAGCCCTTAAAATTGCCGGCATTCACTCTGCCAAGGAGTTCTGCGCGGCCCTCGCCGCACTGACCCTGGGTGGCGAATTCAATTTTGCGACTCTGCACGTCAAGGAAAAGTTGTATACGGGACGTTAAATGGAGAACTTTGTTAAAGAGATCAAAATGCAGTCCGGGGATAGTGCTATCCCCGGATTTTTTTCTCTACCCCAGTCGGATACAGCCAAGAAATGGCCGGGGCTGCTGATTTTTCACGGCACCGACGGCTTGGGACCACAGCATCTGGAATTCGCAAGAACGCTTACGCAAAAAGGTTATGCCTGTTTGCTACCGCAATGGTTCGGTGGGCTTTCATCAAGGCCGCACTGGCGTGATCTCGACCCTTACGATCTAAAGATTTTCTGGCAGACGCTGCGTAACGAGCCCCGGATTGATGCGCAGCGTTGCGCCCTGCTCGGTTTTAGTCGCGGCGGCGGTGTCGCCCTGCTGGCCGCCTCTTTACTGCCGGAGGTTAAAGGTATAGTAAATTTTTTCGGCCTGACCTCATGGAGCAACGGCTACGCCGATTATCAGAATCTCACATTCGACAAAGATGATTATCTCTCATTTGTCACACGCATTACCTGCCCCCTTCTGACGATGCACGGGGAGAGCGATACGGTTGTTCCGGCGACTAACAGCTACCGGCTGGAAAGCAGTTGGCAAAAAAACAATACGGCAGCTGACTTCCACTATTATCCCGGCGTCGAACACTCCTTTATCTGGCCCGAAAATATTAAATTCGACGCTACCGCCAACCGGCAAGCCCGCGCCCTGATGTTCGATTTTCTCAAACAAGTGTGCATAATTCGCAAAATAACCGGAAGGTGACTTTTCGACAAAACAGGCAACATCAAAACATGAAAGCCTGACCCCGCTTTTTGCGCTTTTTACACGGCAGCCGCGCCTTCTGTTACCCATTGATGAACAAGCAGATAAAATAATTTGACACACACCTCTTCCTGTACTACATTATGTCATACGGAGGTATAGACATGATCACTTTAAGACTCGACCCAAAACTTGAACAAACGATTAATAATACTGCAAAGAATCTTGGTCAATCGAAATCTGAATTAATTCGCAAGAGCATCATTGAGTACCTTGCCAAACTTCGCAAACCAAACAGTTGGGAAGTTGGTCATGATTTATTTGGAAAATATTCCAGTGGTCTTAGTAATCTGTCGGCGAATAGAAAGGAACTAATAAAAAACAAAATCAAGGCAAAAAGGAAATGAAAAAGATTCTCGTAGATTCCGGACCATTAATAGCCCTTTTTGATGCATCAGATAAGTATCATCATGATGCTGTAAATTTCATAAAAACAAATAGCTACCCATTAATCACAACCATTGCCTCAATCACTGAAACTTTGCATTTATTAGATTTTAATCGAAATGCGCAGATAGACTTTCTTGAGTGGATAGATAGAGGCGCGGTGGAAATTCACAATATTGAACAAAGTGATTTCACTAGAATAAAAGAGCTAACCATAAAGTACCGTGATTTACCAATGGACTTTGCTGATTCATGCCTTGTTTTTCTGGCGGAAAAACTAAACCTGAATACCATCGCAACCATAGATCGCGATTTCACAATCTATCGAATACAAGGAAGGAAAAAATTCAAACAAGCGTTGATACATACGTAAAAAATCCACACCAGGTTGGTTCAAGCATCTTCTAAGAAACAATCTACCCTCCGGCACGTTTGACTTTGTAACCAAGCCCGTCTAATTCTTACTCCAGCAGATCCCTGTGGTCACCCTGCACTTTGGCAGTAAAAAAACAACCATGAAAGATCTTAAGAAAGAGATCGGCCCCGGACTACTTAAAGCAATTCTTTTTAGACTCGGAGTTGCAAAACGCGACTGACTGCCTTTGCGAAGCTTTGGCTTCATGCATTGCCGACAACGAGGAAATTCCCTTGGCAAGCGAAACTACGCGTTGGAGAATACCGTATTGTTTATCAGGTAATTGATAACGAGATAACAATCTATGTTCTCGCAGTTGGTCCGCGCTGAGACAAGGAGATCTACAATACCGCAAACAACCGGAAGGTGACTTTTCGACAAAACAGGCAACATCAAAACATGAAAGCCTGACCCCGCTTCTGCCCGCTTTCCGCTTTGTTATCCCGGCGTCAAACACTCTTTTATCTGGCCCGGAAATATTAAATTCGACGCTACCGGCAAGCCCGCGCCCTGATGTTCGATTTTTTTCAAACAGTCGTTATCGTAAAGAACTCTCTTTGGCAAGATCACTTGAAGGTGTCAACCAGATAACATCATAGGGTTGTAAGTAGACAAGCAGTTTTCCCTCTTCCGCCAGCCACTCCTTTTCAGCCAGAAGATCAAACCATCGCTTCTCCTCAATCTTGAGATCCGGAAGAGCTATCTCCACACTTAAAGCGCGGTTGGTAACATTTGTCATAGTCAGGATGTACATATCCTTTTCTGGGGAGGTTCTTAAAACCGTGAAAACATCCGGCGATATCATCAAGACCCGCTGCTCCCCATGCGGATGAAAGGCGCGATTTCTCGTGCGAACCAGATTAAGTTTACCGCCATAACGACGCAAGAGCGAAAGTTTGGAGTTGGGATCCTTAAAGTCAGAGGCCAAGCTCTCACTGTCGATCATCCCCCGGTTAATATCTCGATTATGCTTGCTCTTTTTAACCAATTCGTAGTCATTTGGAGTGCCGATGGTGCCGTGGGCATAAACTGCCGGCACGCCTTGAAGAACCAGAGCAATGCTCTTTGTTGCAAGAAAACGCCTGACCTGAAATAAAACATCTTCGTCGCAGTTGTCGGCATTGATGGCACTCCACCAGGTTGAATTGATTTCATAAGGTTCTTCACTCATATCTTCGGTCATTTTGTAGGAGATAAGAGCGCCGTGCGCTTTTGCCCTCTGAGAGATAAAATCGATATCAGGCTGAGCTTTTGCCTGGTTCAGCAGAAAGGTTCCTTTGCCGGCGCCTATTTCGAGATGCAGCGGTGCTGAACGTCCGAAAACATCGTCAAAATCAATCGGAGCGGTTAAATTATCGGTTATTAAGGCGATATCCGGATAGTGCTTTAATTTTCCTGCCATGAAAATATTAAACCTTTTCAATGTAAAAAACGTACTATACAATAAAAGGCGTCCGATGCGAAGAAGAGATAGGTTTTGTATATAGGATGACAGATAAAGTTTGAATCGGATGTATTCGATGAGAGATAGTGCATGAGGTTTATGCGCAAAAAAACTCAAAAAAACTTTTGTGGGGCTGGACCGGATGGTTCGAGGATAAAACAATGATTCGTCAGTTAATGAGAAGCCGCAGAAGGTCAGTAGTTGTAGATATCGATACTCAGAAGGATTTACTGTTTTTTGAGGGTAGTGCCTGTACGAGGAATCATCGGCGCGTATTGGCAAATATCCGGCGTGTGATGGCCTGGGCTCGTGGCCGTAAGATTTCTACGATATCGACCTGTGAGATTTATCAAAAGGGTGATAACGGGGATTACTGTATAGAAGGAACCGAGGGGCAGGAGAAGGTCAGTTATACGCTGTTAAACAGCAGAATCAGTTTTGCAGCAGACAGTCTGACCACTCTTTCGCGTGATATACTGCATAAATACCAGCAGGTTATACTGCACAAGCGTTGTGCGGATCCGTTTGGGGAGCCGATGATAGAGAGGCTTTTGAGTGAATTGCGTGCTGGTGAATTTATATTGATAGGCTCATGTGCCGAGGAGGCTGTATTGGCGACGGCATTGGGCCTGTTGCAGCGTGGTAAAAAAGTTACGCTGGTGGTCGATGCGGTCGGATGGCGTAATAAGCGCGGGGCGGATATGGCGCTTCGGAAAATGAAGACAAAGGGAGCTAAACTGATTGAGACTAAAAAACTGGCAGGCGTCAGTCACCTTAATCAGGTGCGTGCGTGTGGATGTAAGAGCTGTCTGGCAGAACGTAACAAAGCAGTTGTTTCATCAGAGCTTCGATGAGAAGTTTTCACTCATTTGCTGCCAAATTTATAGCGCAATTATTTGTATTTTCCCGAAGAATAACTCAAGAACCGTAAAAATCAATAGTACAGCGGTTCAGAATTACGGTGTTCTTTGCTGACAAAAGTTTTTATGCGTTGACATACCTGCAGCAGAGTTATATACTGCCATTCCGGTTTTTTCATAATTATCTTCAGATAATGTTTAAGGATTATTGGTAAAATCCCCAGTTTTTTGAAGGCTATTTAATTTTAAAAGGAGTTTTTTAAAGATGAAGGACAAGCAAGTTTATTTTTTCGGAAACGGTAAAGCAGAAGGTAACACAACAATGAAGGAGCTTTTGGGCGGCAAGGGTGCGAATCTTGCGGAGATGACAAATCTTGGTATCCCTGTTCCGGCAGGCTTTAGTATCGCAACAAAAGTCTGTGACGAATATTACAGAAACAAGGGCAGATGGCCCAGGGGATTGGCAGAAGAGATTGCCACGAACATTGGCAAGCTTGAAAAAGCGATGGACGCCCGGTTTGGTGATACGGACAGGCCTTTGCTGGTCAGCGTGCGGAGCGGAGCAGCCGTCTCAATGCCGGGCATGATGGATACGGTTCTGAATCTTGGACTTAATGATGAAGTGATCGACGGGATTATCGAAAGGACCGGTAATGAGCGGTTCGCGTATGATATTTACCGCAGATTTATCGATATGTTCGGCGATGTCGTGATGGGCTGTGATCATGAGTACTTTGAGAAGGTGCTTCACGGCGCCAAGGTCAGGGCGAAAGTTGAGC
>DAOWIX010000066.1 GCA_030640695.1 Deltaproteobacteria bacterium
GTTCGCAGCGTTCAAACTCATCAATGAAGGCGGCCAGTGACTTCTGTCGTTTGTCGGCTTCGGGATGGGCCAGGTTGATAAGATAGCTGTCGTGCGGCAGAATCTGTTCCGGGTTGAACTCGCAGTCGTCAAGATTTTTTTTGAAAGCGGCAATCTCTTTATCGGTAAGCGCTTTGGCTTTCCATTGGCGCTGGTTTTTAGTAAAGAGAGCAAAGGCTTTGGCGCCGATCTCCCGGGCTCTGAGGGGGGCGTTAGCAACCCCACCGGCAGTGCTGACATGAGCTCCGATATATTTCATCTCCGTTCTCCTTTTGTTTTTTTATCCCTTGATGACGGCCAGTGGTTGTAGTTCGACCAAGACCTCGACCAGATCTTTCTGGTTGTCGAGAACCTTATCAATGTTTTTATAGGCCCCGGCAGCTTCATCAAGATCTTTGGTGCGGTGGAGAGAGTGGAGGATGCCTTGATCTTCAAGGCGTTTTTGCTCAAATTTTAGGTCAAGTTGGCGTTGGGCTTGTTTACGGCCCATAATGCGCCCGGCGCCGTGGGCGCAGGAGAGAAAACTCTCAGGGTTGCCCTTACCTTTGACAATATAACTCGGCGTTCCCTGTGAACCCGGGACAATGCCGATTTCATCATTTTGCGCCCGGGTCGCACCTTTACGATGGACGATGACATCGGTGCCGAAATGTTTCTCCAGGGCGGCATAGTTGTGGGCGATATTGATGGCTTCGGCAAAGTTTACAGTAGGGGCGGTCACTCTTAAGGCTTCCTGGATGCGAGCCATCATTAAGAGGCGATTGGCATAGGCGAATTCGACACTAAAGGTCATCTCGGCAAGATATTTCCTTCCCGTTTGGCTATTGATATCAAGGAAGGCGAGCTGCCATTTTGTTGGTATTGAAGAGCCTTGACGGCGATTGAGATCGATCGCCAGGCGATTGTAGTGGTTGGCTACTTTAAAACCAAGATTGCGGCTGCCGGAGTGGAGCATGAGCCAGATAAAACCATCACTACCTTTCTGGATTTCAATGAAATGGTTGCCGCCGCCCAAGGTGCCGAGTTGGGTCTGGGCACTCTTGTATTCCCGACAGACCACCGGCAGCTCCTTTAGGCGGAAACCCTGCGGCGGTTTCGGCATCAGGGCGGGATCCTGACGTCTTTGATGATGGCGAAAGCCGACGGGAACTCTTTTTCTGATCTCGTGCAAGGTTTCCCGCAGGGGAGCCGTAGCCAGTGAGCGTAATGAAGTTTTGACGGCGCACATGCCACAACCGATATCGACCCCGACGGCGTTGGGAATGACGACGTTGGTGGTCGCCATAACCCCGCCAATCGGCATGCCGTAACCCAAATGGGCATCCGGCATAACCGCTACATGCGAAAAAAGAAAGGGCAGGTTGGCTAGATTCTGGGCTTGGGCCAAGGCTTCCGGTTCAATATCATCGAGCCAGAGCATGATCGGTTTTTTCTCGCTGGTGATAACTTGCTTCATTTTTTTTCAGCCGAGAAAGCGGTTGAAATAGCCGATATGGAGGTCGGGAAACTCTTGTTTCAGTCGTTTTAAGAGATTAACAATGCCGATCGGGTTGGCAAATTCATCGTCGAAAAGGTCGCAGTACTGGCGTGGATCGATGCAGAGATTGCGCATCTGAAGCTGATCAACTTTATAGTTATCAATAAGTTCCAGCAAGGCTGTAACTTCAGCTTCGGCGTCGCTTACCCCCGGCATGACGAGAAGGTTTATGGCCAAATGGAGGCCGCCAGTTTTGGCTTCTTTAAGTGATTCAAGAACGTCGGCAAAGGCATATCCGCGGGGCCGGTAGTAGGGAAGATAGGTGTCGATCCGGGCCGAATTGATACTGACTCTGATGGCGTCCATGCCGGCTGTGGCCATGGCTCTGACCTTTTTGGGCAAACTCGCGTTGGTGTTGACATTGAGGGTGCCGGAGGAGGTTGTTTTGCGTACTTCTCGAGCAAATTCACAGATGCGGTCAGCTTGGAGGATCGGGTCGCCTTCGCAACCCTGGCCAAAGCTTAAAACCGGATTTTCGGCAACTTCGATGTGGGGCAGGGCAATTTCGAGAAGTTCCTTAACTGATGGCACAAAGTTGATGCGTTCATGTGAGGCGGGGCAGCTTTCGCCTTTTTTGATCTCGACCTCCTCCTGATGGGAGAGACAGCCAATGCAGTTGGCGTTACAGGTTGGCGAGACCGGCAGAGGGCACTCCCAGCGCCCGAGAAAAAAGTTTTTGGCAGCGAAGCAGTGGTAGTCAACAGCACACCGGCTCATATGGTCGATGAGCCGGTTTTCAGGGTAGCGGAGAAGTTTCTTGTCGACCCCGGCAACGACCTCGTGGTCGTCAAAATATTCCGGTTCCCACTGGCGATTTTCATCTACCCGGCAAGCGGTCGTGACATAGCCGACATCTTCCGACCAGCCGATAGCGGTGTAGGCCCATAGCGGCAGGGTGTACTCTTTGTTGCGGTAGGAGACGGCCGGTAGGAGAAAGCGGCTGTAAGCTGGTGGGAGGAAGGCAGCGACCCCCTGAAGGCCTGAATTTCCGACACCTTTAAGGCGGCTTATCGGACGTTTTTTGCGAGTTTCCCGATCCCAACCCAAGGGCGGGCAGTCGGGGAGGAAGAAGAGGCGGCTACCAGCCGGCAAGGGGATCAACTCTGCGCTTGTCGGTTGGCGGTTGTTGCGGCCTGCGGCCCCGAGCATTAGCCATTCGGGATGGTCAAAAATTTCACCGTCGCGGTTGGCGACCAGAGCGAAAACAGAATTTGGATCAATTGGTTTTGGCGTTGACATAGTGCTCTATCTGTAATAATGGTAAGGGTTCGTTTTTTGTTGGCAAAAGGAGTGGGGCTGGTCTCCCCTTTTTGTGTCGGCAAAGAGTTAACTTAGAGAGTAATCTAACAAATTCATTTAATCAAGGAATATCCCGAGTGATGCTTCAGTGTTCTGGAAAAAGCTCTGCCCGTCAGCACTTTTTTGTTTTTCAGCTGCTTTTTATAGCTCTTGCGTTTATGGTTTTTTTGTTTGGGGCCTCCTGCGCTTCGCGCAAGATGGTTTCTGATAATCCCAAAACTCTTTTTCAGGTGGCCGAGAAGGCCTATCAGAAAAAGAGTTTCAGTCGGGCGAATGAGCTTTTTCAAGCGGTTCAAAATGAGTTCCCCGACACCGAATATGCTAAATTGGCGCTTTTACGTAATGCCGATATTGCCTATTGTCGGAAAGAGCTTGAGGATGCGGCTCGTGCCTATAACGATTTTATCAATTTCAATGAGAATCATGACAAGGCCCCCTACGCCTATTATCAGGTTGGGATGACCTACTATGTGACCTTGAAAACCATTGATCTAGATCTTGAGGCTTTACAGCAGGCCCTCGAAGTCTTTCAGGAGGCCCTGGCTCGTTATCCCGACAATCCTCCCTATACAGCCAAGATTATTCAACGGATCAACGACTGTAAGCGGCGTTTTGCCAAGCGTGAGTTCTATGTTGGTTTCTACTATTATAAGGGGGGTAAATTTCACTCGGCCATAGCTCGTTTTGAATATCTCCTCAAAACCTATCCCGGTTTTATCGATGACAAGGTATTTTATTATCTGGGGCTCGCCTATCTCAATCGAGGTGATGCCGATGCCGGTCATCAGGCTCTGTTGGCTCTGACCAAAGCTTTTCCTGAAAGCCCTTTTACGGTGCAGGCGCGGCCCTGGTTGGAGACCGATGAGGGTCCCGGCCTGCCCCTGCTCTTTATGGCCCGAGACTATTTTTTAGTTAAAGATTACGATATTGGAGATCGTTATTTGACGACCACCTTCATGCCGGAAAAATATTCACCTCGGCTCTTTAAGATGTTGAGTGGTCAGAAAAGTGGTGGGGCGCAGTCGCAAGAGGTGACCTTTTCATCCCTCTATCGACCCGTGACTCCGAATAAGCGAGATCAAGCAGGAAGCAGAGCCGCGGTGCCCGAGTCAGTTATCAAAAGTGGCCCCTCGCAAGCTTCTCCGCAGGCCGGGTTAGAGAGTTCACCAGATGCAAGGGTTAGCCCCGGAGTGCCGGGTTCTCCGGTGGTTCAGGATTTGCGACCCCAGACGCGATTAGGCCAACAGGATGATCCCCTGGAGATTATTTCCGACTGGACTGAAGCTGACCGTCAGAAAGGTACCATCACCTTTGGCGGCAAGGTTATCGCCAAACAGAAGGATATGGTTCTCTATGCCGATCAAGTGGTCAATTACTTCGATATGCAGAGCCAGAAACTGCACAAAGCGATTGCAGTCGGTAATGTTAAACTGAACCAGGCCGACAAGTTTGTTACCTGTGAGCGGGCCGAGTTGATTCAGGCCGAGCGAAAAGTTATTTTGACCGGTAATACAGTGATGTGGCAGGGTGAAAACCGGGTGACCGGCGAGCGTATTATTATCTATCTCGATCAGAGTCAGGCGGAAGTGTTCGGTGGGGAAAAGGGTAAGGCCAAGGTCAAGATCATACCCCCAAAGTAATAAACTGCCTGAAAATATTGTTATTTAAGAGGGGGTCGTTGTTTTCAGGCACTCGTCCGGATTAACGGATGGTGGAGAGCTTGTCGGGAGCGAATATACCTTTTTCAGTAATGATGGCGCTGATCAAAGTTGCGGGAGTGACGTCAAAGGCGGGATTATAGACTGCTACTTCTGCCGGTGCAGTGCGTTTTTCACCAAAAAATCTCACCTCATCGGGGTCGCGCTCTTCGATCGGGATTTTCGAACCATCGCTTAGTGAGAAATCGATGGTTGAGGTTGGGGCCGCCACGTAGAAAGGTAGACTGTGGGCTTGAGCTGCAAGAGCGACGCTGTAGGTACCTATTTTATTGGCAGTGTCACCGTTAGCGGCGATTCGGTCAGCCCCGACGATAACCAGATCAATCAACCCTTTGGCCATGCAGTGGGCTGCCATATTGTCACAGATCAGAGTGACCGGGATCTCTTCTTTAAGTAACTCCCAGGTTGTCAGGCGTGAACCCTGCAAAAGCGGCCGGGTTTCATCGGCGTAGACTTTGATCTTTTTACCTGCGGCTTGGGCTGCCCGAAAAACCCCCAAAGCCGTACCATACTCAGCACAAGCCAGAGCCCCGGCGTTACAATGGGTCAGAATTGTTGCCCCGTCCGGAATCAAATGGGCTCCAAATTCTCCTAATTGATGGTGGTCTCGGTCGTCTTCAGCGTATATTCTATCAGCTTCAGCGAGCAGTAGATCCCTTAAGTCGTCCTTGTCAAAACCATTCTTCAGGCCTTTTTCTCCGGCCTTTTTCATTCTCTTCAAAGCCCAGAACAGGTTGACTGCTGTCGGTCGCGTCGCGGCGAGTTCATCGAGAATTGCGGCAAAGGTTTGTCTTGTAATTCTGTTTCCAGCCGCTATCTCTTCTTGAACGCCTAGAACCACGCCATAAGCTGCCGCCACGCCAATCGCCGGAGCCCCGCGCACTGCCAAGGTCTTGATCGCCTCAGCGAGCGCCTGTAAATCGCAACATTCAAGAACGAGCTCTTCGGCCGGGAGCCGACGTTGATCCAGCAAGCGTAGAGATTTTTGCTCTCTAAGCCAGGTTAAGGTCTGAAAACTACTCATGACTTTAGGACAATTTTCATCTATTCAATGACCTGGGGGACTTTGAAAAAACGCTCCTCCCGTTGTGGTGCATTGGCTAGTACTCTCTCACCTAAACCTTCAGTCAGGCAATCTTCCCGCATCGGGGTTGCGGTGGCCGTAACATGGGCCATGGGTGGCACATCCGTGGTGTCAAGTTCCTGCAATTTATCGACATAACCTAGAATCGCGTTCAATTGGGTGCCATATTGTTCCAGCTCACTGTCGCTCATCTCAATCCGCGCTAGAGCTGCGACATGCTTGACGGTTTTTAAGTCGATCTTTTCTTGCATCATAGTTTTCGTTAAATCCTAATAGGTTAGATAATTCACTAATTGTAAAGATTCCGACTATTCGGTAGTGGTTTGGTGCTTGTGTTTGGGGATTGGGGTGGAATCTGATCCCAGATCTTTCAAATCCTCTTGTATGATATTAGGAGATTATTGTCAAATTATCATATTAAGGAAAGTTCAAATCGAGGAGAATACGAAATTTGTTTTTGGCAAAAGATTTAAGTGTAAATCTTTTGCTTACTGAGGCAAGTTTTGTTGAAAATGTTTGATGTCATCAAGCAATCTTCCATTCGAGCCGCCCTTCTAATGTTCACCAAGGCCGTCGACCAGAAACCACCTGACAATTTGGCAAACTTGAGGTTTGTTTGAATCTATGAACTTACGTATATTCGCAGAAAGGTTAAGTTTGGGGGAAAGATGGCAATGAGGCCTTGCCACTGCCTATGTTAAATTTATGACTTGTTGTCTTCGGAATGATAGAAATAGGAAAGATGTTCGTAACGAGCCATCTCTTCAGCTTAAAGCATGGAATCTAAAAAAAAGCGGCACATCATGGATACTTTTATTTTTCAACCAAAACTATCGTCTAAACGTAAACTCGAGATTGAATTTTAAATAATCAAAGATTCAAATTATCATTCACTGCCCAGACCTCACCGCACGAACATAACGTGGATTATTGTTACCGATATAAGCGACTGTCCCATTGTAGAAACTGACGATCCATGCGAAGTACGAATCGGCGACTATTGTCGTGATCGTCCAATACGGGCCCGCCAGCGCGGTTCCAAAAGGATGCCCAGTCGGCAATGAAGGATTTATTTGAGCTCGATCGACTAAGGTTGTCAACTCCGCGACTGTGGGCAGACGCCATCCCATACGGCCACCGATATTAGCAGTGTAACAATACAATACTGCATCGTCCCATTCATAAGTGGTGTTGCTGGCGTCCCGCTCCCAAACCAAGCCTGTCTCCCGATCGAGTACAGCTTCCTCATTCATAACCAGCTCAAAGCGCTCGGCCCCTGGTATGATCTGAGACCAGGAAGGTGTTGCAGCCGCCTGGCTGCAAGCCTGACTGTTATAGGTCTGGAAAGCGAAGCCATCGGTCTCGGAGTTTCCAACAAAGACCGTCACCGCCAACTCTTCGCTGTCGGGCTGAGAAATCATAATAGAGTAGTTCACCGGCAGGGAGCCAGGGTATATGGTTGAGGCCGTCTGGCTGTAGATCTCCAACGGCTCTAACGAACCGATATCAACCGTCCCCATAGACACGCCTCCCTGATCTAAGAACTCTATCAATATGGGGTCGGTGGCACTGCTCGCATCAAGGTTCTTAATGGCCACACCGGTCCACCACTGAGCATTGGTGACAGCATACGGCACCTCCACTTTAACTCCGTCCGCCCAACTAACGTTAATGAATGCAAACACCACCAAACCAATGATCAAATAAACCAGACTTTGACGTAACCGACCTCTTTTCATTGCGAACTCCTTTTAAGAATTGACAGCCGTTGCCATAAAAGCTCATCCCTTCCAACCAAAAAGCAACCTTAATATATATCGCCAAAACAAAATAGCCGAACCGCTTTTTGTAAAGCAGCCCGGCTATCAACAGATACCTGATTTTTCATCTCAACCCTTTGCCAAGTTGGCGACTCCTGAGATTTGTTACATGATATCTTTAGAATGTAATATACATAATGAGTTAAGTCAAACAGCTATACGTTGCCGATGGCAATCTCAACTTATCCACCAAACTACAAACAAAAGATTTATCGTAATTCCTGGATCGTACTGTCTTTATGACGCAACCTCTGCTATCATAAAACCAGCATAAGTAGGCATCTTAAAACATCATTCTTGTAAAGTGAGAAAACGATGAAAATTACACAGGCCGTCGAACATCCCCTACAGTATCACCGGGTAAATTCCAAAAAAAAATACCGTTAAATCCTGCGAGTTCGTTCTGTATAGCTTTTCTGAAACGTTTGCTGACCGGAAACCAGAGGAAGTTGGTCAGGAAGAGGTACTCAATTTTCTGGCCAAACTTACCAATGACAACAAACAATCAACGAAACGTAATCGCTACTCAACTCTTTCCTCTTTCTACAACTTCACAATCAATACCGCCTCGCCTGAATTGACAAATCATTGCACAGCGCCAATCATCAAGAAAATATTTCGTCGGGCCACATGTATTCAATGGAAGACCATTGACAAGGAAACCATCGACGAAATTATTTTCAGAACGATGAATACCAGAAACAGGATCATCATGGAGCTGATGGCCAGAGGTGGCATGAGAATTGGTGAGGTTCTTAAATTGACACCAAATGATATTGACGACCGCATATTGCGTAGTAAAGGTTAAGTTTGGAAATCTATCAATTCGCACAATGTTTGCAATGGCAATCTCATTATATTTCAATCGGGGCTAACCCCAAATCCCTGTCCTCTATTGGTCATAATCATCGGATTTTACTTTGCCGTCCAATATCGACTGCATGATTGCCGGATTACGCAAAAAAAAACGATACGCCATGATTGCGAAGCGATTAGGATTCAATGCCCACACAATGGTGTTGATGTTCTCAATGCCTGATAAAACTTCACCCCGCCAAAGGTTAAGGACTCTTGTTTTTTCTGGCTCTTTCATTGTCTCGATTTGAACTACATACGCAACAAATTCATGCAATGCTCGACTAACTACCTTGTTGCGCTGTTCAAGAATAAGATGGTAAAGGCGATGTGCTACTTCATGTGTTATTATCGAGATATGAAACTCCTTAGTAATGTTCAAACAACCGAAAATTTTTTTAGCGTGTAGTGTTCTCTCGTGAGGAATTTGACACCATCCTGTTCTTGGGTCATATAATCCGAGAATTTCTTGTTCGTCTGTCGAGTTTTCTGTAAGTGCCGCCAAGGCACTCTCTTTGA
Organism: Deltaproteobacteria bacterium; assembly: GCA_030640695.1. Taxonomy (GTDB): domain Bacteria; phylum Desulfobacterota; class Anaeroferrophillalia; order Anaeroferrophillales; family Tharpellaceae; genus Tharpella. Next base: position 8,872 of record DAOWIX010000066.1, read on the forward strand.
ACTGAACGCTAACTGACTGGTTGAAGACATATCCATACCGTTTAAAAAAGTTTTCAGCCCTCATTATTGCTTCTGTAGCAGCAACACAATCCGACTGATCCTCGCATATAACTGCGCTCCTTGTAATATCGGAGAAGGTTTCCGTGGCAAATACGCTTACTGTGGGTATACCATAGAATAATGCCAAGATCGAAATGGTGGGAATGTTTAGTAGAAATAAAATAATGAGCTTCACGGTTAAAGCCTAATAGTATGTGCTGACACATCAGGCTCAGGACGATATCGAGGGTTAAAGCAAAGCCCAGGCAATGATGGTTGGGTTGATGATCAAACAGAGGAAGGGCGCCCAGTAAATGTCAGTAATAACAAAGCCGCTAGCGGTCTCAATTTACCGGGCTTCAATTAGCTCAGAATGAGAACACTAACGGCTTTTCTTCTTTAGGAGGGGACACTATAACCCTCAACAGATTTCGGGTGAGTCTGTCTCGCTACTGGCCAGAACCACTATCAAGAGTGGTGTGACACCGCTGACGGTGCCAGCCTAGCTCTTAGCTAAAAACCCGAAGCGGAAGAGCAGTCAGCTGACGACTAAAGAAGTCTTGCTCATCGAACTGAATCCCTGTGAGCTGGGCAGTAAACCCTAGCATCCAGGATACTGCCACGTGGTTTACGAATTCCCGTGGAGTCAGTAACGATGAGGTTCGAGATGGGTCTGGCCGACAGTACCAGAAAAGGTGGCATCCCCGTGGCGAGTTATTTCACGGATCATAGCCTTCGAGCACACCCCGCTGCATGCGCTTACCAACTCTTATATAAGTATAACCAGAAGCTCTTGAATTGTCAAATAATGGTCAATGCTTTTGGATATCAGCAAGTTGGGGGAAACTAAAGGGTTGACCTATAAACTCCGAGCCTCTTACCACTGGCAATCTTAACTTTTCAACCGGAATGCAAACAAAAGATTAATCGTAAATACGCGTAACTAAGCCCAGTTGCTGATTTGCCCTAAGTCTGGTTGTCTTCAATATCTTCATAAACATCAATTGAAAACCGAGGGGTACAAATAGCTAGGAAGATCAAATCCTCCGAGCCGATGTTGGTGATGCGTTGACGGCACATTGGCGGGACGAGTACGATGTCGCCAACTTCTACTTCCTGTGGTGGCAGTTTTCCAACCTCCATAAGACCTCTGCCATTGACGATGTAGTAGCGTTCGGCGGTTCCTGTAAGGCAGTGCCAACGAGTGGTAACTCCAGGTTCTACTCGTGCGCGAGCGATTGATACGTCTGGGTCGTCTGGCGTGTTGGACAATTCAGTAATGTAACACTTTTCGGGGGTAAAGAACTCATTGCTAAGGTTTTGCTGTTTAATGGTTTCTTTCATCCCATACCCTCAGTGTGATTTCATCCATGTCCTTGATTAAAGGGAAGAGTAGCGTGTTGATAGTGTTTTATAAGCCACTATCAAATTCAAGTAATTCTCCATTTTTAATGACGATATCATCGGCGACCGGCAGGGGTTCGTCCATGCCTTTCAGGTAGACGTTTAGAGAGTAGCTTCCCGGGGGCACGGCAAAGGCGTACCAGATGGGGTAGTCGTTGTCCCAGCGGCGCTTTACTTGGAGGGTTGGTTTGCCGGACACGTTATCAATCAGGTCGAAACCGGTCATGTTTTGTTCGTGTTTTTTGATTTTGATACCGCTGTCCAGGGTGAGAACCGTTTCGGCTTTGGCTTTAATTATGATGCCGGTTGCGGCGACAACCGGGGCCTCCATGGTTTTGTAGAAATATTCGAAGGAGTAAGTGCCGGGGGGCAAAGGTTTGTTTGTAAAGAAGTAATAGCCGTTGTTTTTACCGGGAGTTTCGAGCACCACCTGGCCGTCGTCTCGGCGTAGGGTGACAGAGCTTGCCGGTAGTTTGTTGAAAGCGTCGGCGACATTGAAAATCAGGGTGCCGAGATTTATCTCGGTGGTTTCGCCGCCGTTAATAATAACCGGGAGCGGGGCAATTTCCGAAGGCTTTTGGTTGTTGCTGTTGGCGTAACCGAAAAAGATTTCGTATTCACCGGAAAGTAGAGGGTGGATGCTTTCGGCCTTGGGTTCGGTGGCTGTTTTCATGGTTTTGCCATCTTTTTTCCTGACTATGCGAATCTGGGCGAGGCTCTTTTCGCCGCCGGTCGGGTACGTGACTTTGAGTTTGCCAAGGCCACTTTTTTTCTTCTTGGTGGTGGTTTTGGCTTTTTCATACTCAACTTTTTTGACGACCTCTTTTTGGACTATCTGCAGGGCGGCCAGCAGGGCTGCGGAATCGGCAGCGTCAAAGTATTGGCCTCCGGCGGCTTCAGCGAGACAGGCGAGTTCCTCTTTCTGCATTCGGTCTACGTCAAAACCGACAACGTGCAGGATAAATTTGATACCGGTCGCTTTAAGCTTCTTGACGACGCCGCAGGGATCGGGGTTACAGGTCTCTTCGCCATCACTGACCAGGATTATGGTGGTCTCATTCTCTTTGGTTTTGAGTTCATCAACGACCATTTTTATCGAATCGGCAATTGGAGTTTTGCCTTTTGGGCTGATACCATCAACTTTGCCTAGTAAAAGGCTGCGGTCATCGCTGCCCGCCGGCATCATGATTTCGATATCGTCGCAGCTCCCTTTCTGGCGATGCCCGTAGACGGTGAGGCCGAGTTTAACCTCCGTTGGCAGAGAGGGGATAAGCTGATGCAGAACCTCTTTGGCAGCCTTAATCTTGGTTTGACTACCGGCAGATCCCCACATTGAGCCGGAGCCATCAAGAATGATCATTACTTCAGGGAAATTGGCGGCGCTGGCTTGGGGTGTTAGGGCTGGAGAGGAGAAGATAATACTCAGAATAAGGGCGTGCAACAAAAGATGTAGGCGGTACGACATGGTAGCCTCCAATATGCTGATGTTATTTTGCTGTAATATTACATATTTCATAGGGGGTTGTCAAAAGGGATTTTCTTTATGAGGCTACTTTAGAGATGAGATTTGAAGTTTGTATCAGAACCCTAAGAAAGGGTCAGAATTATAACTTTTTTTATTGACTGTTACAACCGTAATATGTTCAAGGTTATGGTGAAAAATAAAGTAGGTCAAATGTGATCCTATTTTTTAATTTTGGTTCCAGCCGGAAAAGGTAAAGAGAGATGTTGATGGGAAAGAAATATTTTTTTGTGGTTTTTTTAGTTGCTCTGTTGGGTTTGTCTGGCTGTGCTGATTTGCCGAAAACAGATGTTGGGAGAGCCGTTCCGCCAAGCGAGCTGCAACCTCCCTCTGATCTTAAGCTCGCTGAGTCTTCGCGGCTCTGGCAAAAGCAGGCTGAAGAGCTTGAAAGCTTGGGAGATTATAATGGGGCTTGTCGAATCATCAAGGAACGCTACCTGCGCTCTCCGGATGTCGAGATTGGTGATCGTTTTTCATTGTTACTCTCTTACTTGACAGACGAACAGGTTGGCGATTGGTGGCTTCAAGAGAGTGAAGCCGAATTATCGTGCAGAGTAACGGCAGAATATTTTATGCGACTCCGGCGTCAGTCGGCCACCGACCTGCCCTTAATCTCGGAGCAACTTTTGCTGGAACTGGCCCGCAAGTTAAGTTCGGAGTGTGAAGTGAGTGAGGATGTCAGGGCGGAGGCTCAGGATTATCTCCTGTTGCATCAGGCTTTAACCGGTAAAGCAGCGGTGACGGTTGGTTGTCTTCTGCCTTTGAGTGGATCCAATGCTACAGCCGGTGAGCGCCTGTTACGAGGAATGGAACTGGCTTTGGGAGTTTATCCTGAAGTTTTTGCTGAAGTAAGTTCTGGGTCAGAAACAATAAGCCCTGAAATGACTGAGCTATCTCAAACTCGAACTCTACCCCGTATGCGGTTGCTACTCTATGATACCGCCGGAGAGGGTGAGCGAGCCCGTACTGGGGTTCGTTATCTGGTGAATGAGAAAAATGTTGATCTACTGATTGGACCCTATACCGGGAAAGCTGCCAACTATGCCGCAGCGGAAGCCCAGAGTCTGGGTGTGACCATGATCAGTTTGAGCCCCTTGCTCCGTAATCTTGAGCGCTACCCCAATGTTTTTCAGCACTATCCGACAATTCGCAACCAAGCGGTTTCACTGACTGATTTGGCTATGACTCGTATGGGCTTGAAAGATTTTGCTCTCCTGGTTCCCAAAAATCATTATGGGCGAGAGTTTGCGGAAGTCTTTGCGGCTCAGGTATTAGCCTGGGGCGGCCAAGTGGTTCGGCAGGTCTA
>DAOWIX010000113.1 GCA_030640695.1 Deltaproteobacteria bacterium
AGAGGCGGACATTCTCTTTGATGGCTCTCAGCGTCCCTCTTCCCGCCAATACTCGCCCCGAATCGTCATGCGCGGACTGTATGTGCACGTTCCTTTTTGCGCACGCGCATGCCCATACTGTGACTCTGGCTGCCAATGGCAGTGCAGTGATTGCGTTGGCAGATGTTCTTGCAAGTTGGGGGCTGACCGAGATGCAGGGAGGCTGTCTCCATCTGGTGACCGATGGCTCTGGTGTGGTTGCTTTTGCGACCTATGATAGTCTCAAGAGCAGTGGTAGCTATTATGCCGGTCTCCTGGCGGTCGATCCAACCTTGCAAAGTAATAATTTCACGCCTGTCCGTTCTCAATATGCCGTGGTCTCCTGCTCGGCTCCTGATTACGGTAGTGGTGTTCATGCTCTGGTCGATGTTGAAACACCGCGTTTAGTGCAGGACAATCTTCTGCCGACTATTTCTGATATAAAAATGGCGGCTCAAGGCAACTATTTTTACCGGATTGCCCGCTATAATGGTGACAGTGTAACTAAATTTGACGCTAACGCTCCGGCAACCCCGATCTGGCAGTATTCAACAATGGATGAGACAGATGCAATGGCGACCAGTAATCCCCAGAGTCTGATTTTTTCTCCGGCTACCCTGGCCTCCGATGCTAAAGCCTATCTGCCCCGCTTCGGATCAACCAGGATGTGGATTGTCGATCCCGCAACAACTACAGCCCAGGGTTTTAAACTCGGTGAAGTTGAGCTTGGTGATTATGCTGATAGTGACGGTTTGCCTGAGATGACTAAAGGGGTTGTGGTTGATGGTAAACTCTTTCTGATTTTGCAGCGTCTCGATATTGATAATGGTTTTGCCCCAACCAATACTCCCTATCTCGTGGTTATCGATACCGATACCAATGAAGAGATAGACACCCAAAACGGTGGCGAAAATTTCAAAGGTATTCCGTTGCCGATAAAAAATCCCCAGGAGATCGTTTATAATTCAGCGGACGGTAAAATTTATGTTCAGGGAGTTGGTAATAATTTCAGTTTTCCGGCAGAGTATAGTGGTGGTATCATCTCGGTCGATCCTGCAACCTATAATGTTGCAATGGTTGTTGATGATGGTGATGAAACTGAGCACCCTTATGGTAATATCTCCGGTTTGGCAGTCGTTTCAGCGACCAAAGGCTATTTTGTCACCTATGCCGGTTGGGGTGATAATGCACTTTACGGATTCAACCCGAGTACCGGAGTTGTTGATGAATCACCAGTGGCAGCTTTCCCTCTCAGTATCCCCGGCGATATCGATAGCCTTACCAATATTCCAGTTATAGGTGCTGATGGCCACGGCATGCTCTGGGTCTGTTCCAATACCATAACAGGGGGTGGTTTGTTGACCATTATAAACCCGGCCGACGACAGTGTTGATCAAGAACAGATTCTCAATCTCAACCCCCAGGGGATTGCTTTTGGGACCTGGGAGTAAGCGATAGTTGATTGTATCATATATTGATTATCAGTATTAAGAGTCAGGTTTGAAAAAAAGGGCTTACAGGTGAAACTCTGTAAGCCCTTTTTTTTATCTCTTAGGGAGTCTTGGAGAGCGCTCCTAGCGCCAGGTGACTTTCAAAATGTTCTGGTTGTGGTTGAACTGATCCAGTAGTTCCTGCGGTATGTGAGAGCTGGTAGTGCGTATTTCCAGGTTGATGGTCAACAGTTCTTTCTCCTTGTCGTGAACGAATCCGAAAGAGATGATTTTCAACATGTTTTCCTCTATCATTTTTTCAACGGTTTTCAACATTTCCGGATGATAGCGGCATTTAAGAATAAAAAAATGGTAACGATCTTTGGGCAGAATGCGTTCAATCCATTTAAACAGATAGAGACTGATCAGACTTAAGAGAGTAACCGAGCCAGCCAGAAAAAAATGACCCATACCAACAGCGAGACCAATACAAGCAGCGACCCAGAGGCAGGCGGCGGTAGTCAGACCGCTGATCAGCCGTCGGGCATGAATGATTGCCCCGGCGCCGAGAAACCCTATTCCGGTAATAACCTGGGCGGCAATCCGGCCGGGATCAACCCGAATAATGTTATTGTTGGCAGATTCCCAATGTAAGTCAAGGACCATCAGTGATATAATCATGACTGAGGCGGATCCCAGGGAAACGAGCATGTGGGTTCGCAGACCAGCTGCACGACCATGTTTTTCCCGTTCGATACCGATCAGGGCACCGCACAAGCAGGCAGTTAGCAGGCGGTAGATTATCATTTCATTAGTAAGCATGATTTTATTCCGTCGGAATGCCGTTTCTATCCCATCCTCTCAAGCAATAGTAGTCGTTGAGCATTACTGCCAGTTCACTTTCCGTAATTACCTTGCCCGAATCTTTGAGGCGGCGGTGAAGTTGTTTGGGCAGGCGGTCAGCATTAGGGCTCATGCCTTCGCGTAAGTTGAAACGCCTTACAAGGTCGGCAATGCGAGTTGCAATTCCACTCAATTGATTTTGGTCGAGGTTTTCGCCGGTTACCATTTCCAGGAGTTCATTAAGCTTCTTCCAGGGGTAGAGGTCGCGGAAAAAACGGCAGAGAACAAGGCTGTCAAAGATAGTCAGGCGATCTTCAAAATCGATAAAAAGTTCGGCTTTGTCGGTGGTTGTATCGGGATCGATCATACCGCTTAATTCGGGTTTGTAAAAAGTTGCGCGCAAGTGGCAGGCGCCGCGGTCGGAAGTGGCATAACCTAGGCCCATGCCTTTTAAAACCCTGGGATCATAACCGGCCGGTTCCATCCCTTTGACGTGGACCGCCAGATCTTCGAGATGCCAGACTTTAGCCGCGCTTCTGATACCCTCGGCTAGAATAGCACCGAGCCCTTTTTTTTCAGCAATCTCTACTAAAAGGGTGGCAATCGCATCGACATCTCCGTAAGCGATCGGATAATTAATCCGGCCTCTTAGGGACGCTTCAATGGTGAAGGCGCAGAGGTTGCCGGCGGTGATTGTATCCATGCCGAGACGGTCGCAGATATCGTTAAGATGGGCGATCTCCTCGATACTGTCGATCTGGCAAAGACCACCGAAGGCGTAAATGGTTTCATATTCAGGCCCTTCCAGCTTGAGGCCTCGGTGTCGGCCCTCTTTAATTGTGGTCAGCCGACCACAGGCCATGAAGCATTTCAGGCAGGCGTGGGGTTGGACTTCGCAATTTTCGTGCAGGGCTTCGGCGCCTATCTTCGGCCACTCTTTATAACTGCCTTTGGACCAGTAACGGGTAGGGAAGGCCCCGGCTTCATTCATGATTTTTACCATCATCGGGGTGCCGGATTTTTTGTAGGCCTGGACTCCGGGAAGGTTTTTGCTGGCCTTGGCGAAATCCCGGGCCCATGCAGATAGCTTTTTGGGGTCGGCCAGAGGTCTTGATCGGTCACCTTGAAAAAGAATACCTTTAAGTTTTTTTGAGCCCATAACGGCTCCCAAGCCGGTACGTCCGGCCGAGCGCCAGTAATCGTTTTCGATAACCGCGAAACGCACCAGGTTTTCGCCAGCCGGGCCGATAACAACAGCGCCAGATTTTTTATAGCCAGAGACTGTAAAACGTTCATGCAGGGCATCTTCACTTTTGAAAGTATCAAGTCCCCAGATGTCGTCGGCCGGGTGAAATTCAGCTCCGTCGGGATGAATTCGTAAGAGTGTTGGCGAGTTACTGCAACCGTTGATCAACAGGGCGTCAAAACCGGTTGCATCAATTGCCTCCGGCACCTTGCCGCCGGCATAAGATTCGGAATAGATGCCGGTCTGTGGTGATTTGCTATAGACCCCGTAGCGGCAGGAGCCCCAGACCCGGCTCCCGGAAAAGGGGCCGGTAGCAAAAATCAAGCAGTTTTCCGGGGCTAGAGGGTCAACCCCGGGAGGGTTGTTATTATATAGCAAGTATGAGGCTAAACCTTTGCCGCCCAGATATTTTCGATAAATGTCGTCGTCAGGTATTTCAATAAGAAACGTCCTCTTACTCATATCTACTTTAAGAATTCGGCCATAAAAACCATTCATACCTAATACTCCAGATTGTTTTCAAAAAATTGGGGGGTGCATGAGCCGAAGACTCACTGCGCTGTACTATATATCTCACTAAATAAGATGCTGTTGTCAAGCTTTTTGTAGTGCTTGAGAGAAAATGATTTTTTAAGTTTATTCTAACATAGAAAACCTTGCCCTCTGGGCAAGGTCAGAGATCATAGGCTTTGCCATATGATCGACCCAATGTTACCCTTTACTGGTGTTGTCCCCACAACGACCAAACAAAGGAGTAACAATGAGTCGATTTATGAAGTTATCACAAACGCTATGG
>DAOWIX010000072.1 GCA_030640695.1 Deltaproteobacteria bacterium
AGCAGAGATTACGACGACGTCATGCGTGTTGTATCCCCAGAGAATCCAATTCTGTTCCGCTCCGGGGGGTAGTCCGGACGCGCTCACAGAACCTCCACTTGGCCCATAGATTACCGTAGCCATTTTCTCTTCAATTTTTAAGGGGAGTTTCATATTTAAAAAGTTTAAGTTTAAAATTTAGTCCCAAACCCAAACCCAACTAAAAAGTAAGGTAATTTTTTAACAATTGGCTTTTTTGAACTCTGGCTGATACTTCACGGTTCCTTGTACAGTAGTTAAAGACCCTTTTCGTAGTTCGAGGACCATGAAACTCTCGTCAGCTTGATACTCATTGCCAAGACCATATATGCCTGCACGCTTGAAACCAAAACGTGAGTAATAGCCAGGATCACCAAGCAGCACACACCCTAACGCCTTAATTTCTTTCAATTCGTTTAACGCACGCTCCATGAGTTTAGACCCTAAGCCTTTCTTCTGATGTATTGGAGCTACTGATATTGGCCCTAATCCATACCATCCATTAGCACCATCAGATATTGAAACTGGCGATACAGCAACATGACCAACTGTCTTTCCATCAATTTCGACAACGAGTGAAACTGATAATTTCCCAGCGTTCCTCAACGCTTCAATAATGCATTGTTCCGTATGATCACTATGTGGAGAATCCTTAAAAGCTTCTTCAGTTATATTTCTAATTCCATTTCTATCTCTCAAATTTTCAGGTCGAATATTTATACGAAACTCCTTTCTTTACCAGCCATCCACCGAACTATTGTTGGAACGAACAACGCCCCTTCTGGTCTGGTGGATGTGCTGGTTCGGCTCAAAGTGCCTCTACAGAGGGGACAAGTGCTACCCGTGTCGATACGGCATTAAGGGCTATATTGTGGATCATCTCATCCACTGTCGTACAACAATCAGGGAGAATAGTAACCTTATACTTCTCTGCCGATTTCGAGATGGCAGTATGTGTGACACAGTTTTGAGTCATCATACCACAGACAAGTATTTCTTTGATCTTCCAACCCGTGAGAGTCTCCTCGAGGTTGGTCTCAACGAAGCTGTCCGCGAACTTTTTGACAACCATAGGTGCGTCGGGCGCTGCTTGTAGAATCTGTGGATGAATAGCAGCCCCTTCGGTTCCTTGATTAAAAAAGGGTGCAATCCCCATTTTGGGATCAGCAATATGCTGAACATGTATGACGGCGATGCCTTTGCTTTGGGCCTCCTTGATAACCGCCTTGATGTTGCTGAGGGTGGTTTCCGTGTTCCATAGAGGAAACTTCCCACCGGGGAAATAGTCATTTTGTAGATCGATAAGCAGTAGTGCTTTCTTCATGCCTTCTCCTTTGTTTATCCGTTAAGCAACAAACGACCAAGGGTAACCCGCCGCACTGGCTGCTCGGATAGGCCGGGAAACTGTTCGCGGTCTGCGTTTACCCGATGGTTCGATCATCTTGATGCTATTGCTACTTAAATGCCAAGCCGAAAAAAACACCGATGAGTAGAAAAAGGCGGGGATAATTAATCTTGTCGGCAGATTGTTCGGTCGTAATTTTTTTCTTTGTTTTCATAATGCTCATGGTTTATTCGACAACGGTCCGCCATTTGTTCCGGTTTGGTGTCATGGGCTCAGGCGACCCTTCCGCAAAGGGCGCAATTCCTCTACTGGTCGGGGTCAAAGAATTTATTTTCGCTCTGACCCAGTTGCGAGGTACGGTCCCGTTACGACACTGAAGAGCACTGCCGTACTCACCTGCAAATGCTGAATCAAGCTTGTCAGTTAGTTGGGTTTTACTGAAACTTAGGGTACCAGGAAGCTCTCTCTGGTTGTTGATCCACTCTTTCTGAATACAATGCGCTTCGGTTTCACGGTTAAACTTATCGAACTTCTGACCATTTTTGAACTGGATGAAATGGATGTACTCATGGACATATGAAGAGGCCAGGAAAAGGATGTTAAAGGAAAAAGCCTGTCGGCACAGGAACATGTCAGCATAGAGCCCACTTACGCCCTTTAGTTTACTGTAAGTTGTATAATCGTCCATGTCGATGTCAAACTCTTTCGGGGTACTTAAACTATATTTTTTTGCGGCATAAGCAAAGAGGCGGAGATAACCCTCGCGGCTATCGTCGAAGATAAAGGTTGCTACTCGAGACAGCGGGCCATTGCCGGGCGGTCTCACTGTTGTTGCTTGTGAAAGCGTATGTTGGGTTGCTCCGGTAAGGAGATGATCGATTTCATCGTCCGACCATGCGGCGGAGTCGAAGGGGACTCGTTTAAACGGAAAGGCGACCTTAGTCTTAATGGTGTGGGTTCTGGTTTTATCCTTTATGCGGATCTCTGTTTTGATGGTTGCGGTCATTTTAAAGAAGAGGATATCTTTGATCGGATCTCGGGTCAGTGTGGAGTCAGAAACAATTTCGTGTCTGATGCCCGCTTGGTGTCCCGCTCCCGAAGCGCTATTGTGGTGGGATATACCTTGATTGCCGAAGGGGAGGTCGATATTTTGGAGAATGGAGGGACGTTGGTGGCGTTGTAAAGAAGCTAGGCAGAACTGGGCATAGTCAACAAAGATCAGCAGGTTGGTCTTGGGATCTCCTCCCTGGTTGATGATGTGGGCCTGATTGCCGACATAGTAGATCTTTACTTTAAAATGTAGTGATTTCGGTGCGGATTTTTGCTTGTCATCGTATTCCCGGCTGAGCATTTTTCGCAGCTCACCAGTTAGGTCAAGATCGGATAGCTTGGCATCACTTTGTTTATCCGAACCTTTACTGGTGCTGCTGATAGTGAAATGGGACGGCTTGAACTCTCCCGACCAGATGCCGGACAGGTTGGGGGCTGCCCAAAGCTTGGTGGGGTTTTGCAAAAGGACCAATAAGGTTGTCGCGAAAAGAAGGGCAAGGGATTTTTTCAACATGTCCTAAACTCCTTTATGGCTGAATTGGGAACCCTCTTGTTAATTTAAGTTTGGCTTCGTCTATCCGCCACTGGGGTCATAACCCCCACGACAATGCAACACATGTAACCGCAAAGTCCGGGGTTGAGCTCAAAAGTAATTTAGAGATATTCGCGGATCAAAATTTCGGCGATCTGAACGGCGTTAAGGGCTGCACCTTTGCGAATGTTGTCGGCGACGACCCAGAGGTTGATACCGTTAGCAATCGATTCATCCTCACGAATTCGACCGACCAGAGTGGCATCCTGAGCCGCAGCATTGATAGCTAAAGGGTAGCTGTTTTGTGAGAGATCATCGACAAGTTCGACACCTGGGGCTCTCTCCATGAGCTCGCGGACCTCTTCAACCGATATCTTCTCATCGGTCTCGATATTGATCGATTCGGAATGGCTGAAAAAGACGGGCACGCGGACTGCAGTTGCGGTCACACCGATGCTGTCATCGGCAAAGATCTTTTTAGTCTCACGAACCATCTTCATCTCTTCCTTCGTATAGCCATTCTCAAGAAAGACATCAATATGGGGTAGACAATTGAAAGCGATCTGATGGGGATAGACATTAACCGGCAATTCCGTCTCCTGGTTAAAAAGAGCAAACACCTGTTTTTCAAGTTCATCAATCGCTTTTTTACCGCTGCCGGAAACCGCCTGATAAGTTGAGACAACAACCCGGCGAATACCGACAGCATCGTAGATCGGCTTTAAGGCAACCACCATCTGAATGGTTGAGCAATTGGGATTGGCAATAATTCCCCGAGCCCGAAAATCGGCGATAGCACCAGGATTGACTTCAGGTACAACCAGGGGAACATCAACATCCATGCGAAAGGCGTTGGTATTATCAATCACCACTGCACCACTGGCAGCGGCCGCCGGGGCAAAAACCTCACTGATTGAGCCACCAGCCGAAAAGAGAGCTATATCAACCCCGTCAAAAGAGTCCTCAGTGAGTTCCTCAACTACATATTCGGCCCCCTTGAACTCATAGGTTTTACCAACCGAATTGACCGAAGCTAAAAGTTTCAGTTGAGCCACGGGAAAATCCCGCCCTTCAAGGGTGGCTATAATCTCATTGCCAACCGCACCGGTAGCACCAACCACGGCAACATTATACCCTGCTTTGTTCATCTGTTACTCCGTAAGTGACTAATTTCTGAAAATTTATCATAAAAAACAAGATTTTTACACCACGAAGACACGAAGAAAAGGGTTTCATCTTCGTGTCTTCGTGGTGTAATAGAATTTGGGTTGCGGGCAAGGCCAGCATTAGTAATTTTTCATGCCAGACGTTTTCGCCAATGTTCCATAAGACCGCCATCATCAAGTAGTTTCTGCATGAAGTCGGGAATCGGTTGGGATTTAAACTGCTGACCGCTGGTCAAATCCTCAATTGTACCGGCAGCCGAATTGATGGCGACCTCATGACCGGCATCGATGGCAGCAGCGGCTTCGGCTGATTCAAGGATCAAAAGACCGGTGTTAAAAGCGTTACGATAAAATATCCGAGCAAAAGTCGGGGCAATAACGCAAGCTACACCAGCCGCCTTAATGGCGATCGGAGCGTGCTCACGAGAAGAGCCACAACCGAAATTTTTGCCGGCAACGATGATGTCGCCAGCCTTGACCTTGCCGGCAAAGCCGGTATCGGCATCCTCCATGCAGTGTTTAGCCAACTCCAGAGGATCCGAGGTATTAAGATAGCGCGCCGGAATGATAGCATCGGTGTCAATATCATCGCCGAATTTCCAAGCTTTCCCTTGTATAGTATTCATTTCAAATTACCTCTTCCGGGGTGGCGATGCGGCCTAAGATGGCACTGGCAGCAGCGACTGCCGGGTTGCTCAGGTAGACCTCACTATCGGGATGGCCCATGCGGCCAACAAAGTTACGGTTAGTGGTCGCCACGGCCCGTTCACCGGCGGCGAGAATTCCCATATGGCCACCAAGACAGGGACCGCAGGTCGGCGGCGAAATCAGGGCTTCAGCATCAAGAAAAATCTCGGTCAAACCCTCTTTTATCATCTGCCGATAGACATCCGGGGTTCCGGGAATAATCAGAAGGCGCATATAGGGTGCCGCTTTCCGGCCTTTTAG
>DAOWIX010000051.1 GCA_030640695.1 Deltaproteobacteria bacterium
ACTTTTAATCAGAGGGTCGCAGGTTCGACCCCTGCACGGCTCACCATAAATTAAAAAAAGCCGCACAGTCTGAAGATTGTGCGGCTTTTTTGCGTTAAAGTTATTTTGGTGGTAATGGTTAATTGGTTTTTTAGATATGGTTGTGAGCAATTGTTAATTGAGCTGGGGGGATTGTGGTGTGAAGTTGTTAGGTTCCTATATTGACCACCTGTTGCCCATTCTATTAGAGGTGAAGGGCGCTGGCCTAAGAGAGATCGCCGGGGCCACCAATGATTCGCGTAAAGTCCGTCCAGGTTGGCTTTTTGTGGCGGTGAGCGGATCTTTGGATGATGGTAATCGTTATCTTGATCAGGCTTTGGCGGCCGGGGCCGTGGCGGTGGTCAGTGAGAAAGCGCTTGAGTTGCCTTTCGGTATCGCTTGTTTGCGGGTTTCTGATGCCTACGCGGCGGCGGCCAGAGTTGCTGAGGTAATGTATGATTTTCCGGCCCAAGAGCTGGAACTTATTGGTATTACCGGAACTAACGGCAAGACGACAACCGCTTTCTTATTGCGGGAGATCTTTTTGCGTATTGATGGAAAGGTAGGTATGATAGGTACCGTCGGTTATGACTGCGGCGGTACTTGGGAAGTGGCTTCTCGTACGACTCCCGACCCTTTTGTTTTGCAGTCTCTTTTTGCCCGGATGGTAAAAAACGGCTGTCGCCGGGCGCTGCTTGAAGTTTCTAGTCACGCTCTGATGCAGAGCCGTTTAGGGAGTTCTTGTTTTAAGGGGGTGATTTTCACTAACTTAAGCGGTGATCATCTTGATTACCACCAGACGATGGAAAATTATTATCTTGCCAAAAGAGTTCTTTTTCGAGATCTATTAGTTGATGATGCGGTGATTGTGCTGAATGGAGATGATCGCTATGGCCGGCGTCTGCAAAGAGAGCTGGCCGGTTGCCGGGTGAAGTCTTGGGGGCGTTTGCGTCGTGATCTTGATTACTGTTTACGCATCGTGCGCGAAGGCCTTTTCGGTCAGGTCTGTCAATTGACCGGTCGACAAGAGGCACAACGCTGGCGCGCGCCGCTGATCGGCCGTTATAATGCTGACAATATGGCGGCTGCGGCCCTGCTGGCCCGAGGACTGGGTATTGCTTGGAAAGAGATCATTACAGCTTTGGGTGCGACATCAGGGGTGCCGGGGCGTTTGCAAGCGGTTACCTTTCCCAATCAATCTCTGGCCCTGGTTGATTATGCGCATACCGATGATGCATTGCTGAAAGTTTTGCAAACTCTTAAGAGGGTGCCGCATCGGTGCTTACTGGTCGTTTTTGGCTGCGGTGGAGATCGTGATCGTGAAAAAAGGCCGCGTATGGGTCGGGTGGCAGCAGCTTATGCCGATCATATCATTGTCACCAATGATAATCCTCGTAATGAAGAGCCGCAGGCGATTGCTGCACAAATCGTCTCCGGCATCCCCCAACATCAATCCTATGATGTTATTCTTGATCGTCGTCAGGCCATAGAGGCGGCTGTCAGGATTTTGAAGCCTGAGGATATTCTTTTACTGGCCGGGAAAGGCCACGAAGATTATCAGGAGATTGCCGGGAGCAAAATATTCTTCGATGATCGGGTTGAACTTCTCCGGCTGCGTGAAGAGGTCAATATGTGATGGTATCGCAAAACTCCCAAATTATCTTAAAAACGTCATTCCGGCGGAAGCCGTTATCCAGTAAATCCAACAATTTCTGGATAACGGATCAAGTTCGGTATGGCATTTTGAGGACTTTTCCCTTGTCCCAACCAGTTAAATGAGTTAAAAGACGGCTATGAATTTGCTTGCAATTGAAACTTCCTGCGATGATACCTGCGCAGCAGTTCTCGGGACTGAAAACCAGGTTCTTTCCAGTATTGTATCGAGCCAGGTGGCGCTCCATGAACTCTACGGTGGCATTGTTCCGGAATTGGCATCGCGTCGGCATTGTGAAAATATCCGTTGGGTGGTTGCTCAAGCTCTCTCCGAGGCCCGAACCTCTCTGGCAGAGATTGAAGCCATTTGTGTGACCAAGGGGCCGGGTTTGGTGGGCTCTTTGTTGGTTGGTGTCGCCTATGCTAAATCTCTGGCGTTTGCTGGAAAAATAGCTTTGGTTGGCGTTAACCATGTTGAAGGCCATCTCCTTTCACCTCTGTTGACCAATCCCGATTTGACCTTTCCTTTTATCGGCCTGGTGGTATCCGGTGGTCATTCCAGTCTGTATCTGGCCCGTGACTGGCATGACTACGAACTTCTCGGGCGGACTATCGATGATGCCGCTGGTGAAGCCTTTGACAAGGTTGCGAGAATGCTTGAACTTGGGTTCCCCGGTGGTCCGGTGATTGAAAAACGGGCTCAAACGGGTGATCCTGCTGCGATCAAACTGCCTCGTGCCTGGCTCGGTCGGGAATCACTCGATTTCAGCTTCAGTGGCCTCAAAACGGCAGTTCGGACCGCCTTGGCGCGCCAAGGTCAAATCTCCGAGCTTTTTATTAGTGATTTAGCTGCCTCTTTTCAGGAGGCGGTGACCGATGTTTTGGTGCGTAAGACCTTAAATG
>DAOWIX010000099.1 GCA_030640695.1 Deltaproteobacteria bacterium
AACCACCAACAATGACAGGTTCTCCCCACAATTTTCCAAACAACAACGATGTTTTTTCATGAACATTGCTGCTAAAAAACTCAGTATCTCCACCTCGCGTATGAGATGTCAATAAATTATGCAGTTTAAGCCGTCTTGAGGTCTCAGCGGCTACTGCTTGATATGTATTTATTATTATTAAATCATCACCAACTATTTCTCTTAATATTTTTGTTAGAAATGCAAAGTGCGTACAACCCATAACAATAGTATCGGCTCCTTTTTCTAACATCGGTGTTACATATTTTTCCAACATATATCTTATTTCGTCTCCTTCAAATTTCTGCGTTTCTACCAACTCCACAAGACCAGGACATGATTGTATTTCGATATGAGCTTGACCAGTAAACCGGTTAAGTAAATTTCTAAACGATATGCTGTTCACTGTTTGTTCTGTAGCTAATACTCCAACCGTACCACTCTTACTAACTGCCACTGCAGGTTTAATCCCCGGTTCCACTCCAATAATCGGAATTGAGTAATTGTTACGCAGATTATCAATGGCGCTAACTGTGGCGGTATTACATGCCACAACAACTGCTTTTGCTTTTCTGTTAATTAAATGATCAAGAATTTGAGATGAACGCATGACAATAAACTCTTTCGATTTATTTCCGTAAGGAGCATTTAGTGAGTCAGCGATATAAACAATATTTTCATTAGGTAATTTCTTCCTAATGCTTCGTGCGACTGATAGCCCACCTACACCTGAGTCAAATATGCCTATAGGATTATTGTTCATTCTAAAATCTTATCACTAAAGCCTTGCTATGTAAACGTTTTGGGTCACCTGTCGGCCCCCTGAATAATAGGGCATCAACTGAGCTGCTTCCGCCCTGATTTGACCTGTTTGATCTCTGTTCTTACACGCATTTTTGACTATCCAGCATACAGTCATTTTCACCCATGGATGTCTCAACCTGAATTGTCGAATGCTCTATTGCGAAATGATCATGCAGGTGTTGCTGGAGGCTCCGCAGGAAATTATTATCCAATGAGTCGTCATTTACCACTATATGAACAGTCAATGCAATTTCGGTGGTACTCAACGGCCAGACATGCAAATCGTGAATACTATTGACGTGATCAAAGCTCATCAAATAGTTCCTTATTGCGCGGATATCTATGCTATCGGGTACGGCATCCATAGCATAGTTCATAGAATCTCTAAATAACCCCCATGTGCCGACAAGGATAACAGCGACGATCATAAGGCTCACCACAGGATCGATCCACTGCCAGCCCTTGACTATGATGAATATGCCTGCAACAACAACACCGAGCGATACCCCTGCGTCAGCAGCCATATGCAGGAAGGCACCTCTTATATTTAGGTCGTGTTTTTGGCCTTTAACAAAAAGTAATGCCGTTAAGGTATTGATGACAACTCCAATTGCAGCCACCACAATAACGGTCATACCTGCAACCGGTTTCGGATTGAAAAAACGCCCGATGGCTTCCCAAGTAATGCCCCCGAGCGCAACAAGTAGAAGTATCGCACTAGCCAGAGAAGCCATGACTGTAGCCTTTCTAAAACCATACGTCCGCTTCTCTGTCGCAGCTTTTGTGGTGAGTACGCTTGCCCCCCAAGCAAGCAACAGACTGACCACATCACTTAAGTTGTGTCCTGCATCCGCTATCAGTACAAGTGAGTCAGCAAATATCCCATAGCTGGCTTCAATAGCAACGAAAACGATATTAAGTATAACGCCAATAGCAAAGGCGTGATTGTAATTGAACTTTAGCAATAGAATTTCCGGTTCAAGTTATCTAGTTTTCAATCTACTAACCGCCAAATATAAATTGTTACAGCACCATCAAATCGTTGATCTTATCAACAAGGCGGAAACAAAAGGTTGTTATTATTTTTATTGTCCTTTCGTGGCTAAAAAGATTTTTACCGTTCCTGATTTTCACCAGTAACCGTTACATATATTCGAAACGTTTACGATAAAGGATAATCTGATAGATAAAGAAAGGACCACCCAAAAGAGAAGTCAAAACCCCAACTTTGAGGTCGACCGGAATAATCAAGCGCACACAAAGATCGGCGTAGACCAGAAAGACCGCCCCTAAAAGTCCGGCCAGCGGAATCAGGCGACGATTGTCGGGGCCGACAACGGCTCGCACCATATGGGGGGCAACCAAGCCGATAAAACCGATAACCCCGGCTACCGCAATCGCTCCCCCAGTCATCATTGAAGCCGCAAAAAGGAGAACATTGCGAGCCCGACTGACCTCGACCCCGAGATTGGCGGCACTCTCTTCACCAAGCATCAGGATATTGAGGTCGCGCACATAACAGGAGATCAACGCCAGCGAAGCAAACGCCGTCAGTGTCACAATTTCAACATGCATCCAGTTACGGTTATTGAGATCACCCATCAGCCAAGTAACAATGACGCGACCGACATCGAACTCCCTGGTACTCAAGGTTATAACAAAAGAGGTCACCGCCCCGAGAATAAGGTTTAAGGCGATACCGGCCAAAAGCAGGGTTGCAATCGAGGTGCGGCCCGCACTGGTGGCAATAACATAGACGGTAATCAGTGTGATAAGGGCACCGCTTACTGCCATAATCGGCAGGGCGGCTGCAAAAATCACCGTCAAGCCCAGATAAATGGCTAAGACCGCACCTAATGCCGCACCAGAGCTGATCCCGATTACCCCGGGACTGGCCATCGGGTTTTTGAAAATCCCCTGCATTACAGCCCCGGCGACCGCCAATGAAAAACCTACCAGGGCCGCCGCCAGAACCCGGGGCAGACGCCCGTCCCAGACAATCGCAGTCTCTACCTGGGAGGGAAAAATGGAAATCGGCAGACCGCATTTTGCGAGAATGATTTCCGCCACCCTGCTGCTCTCAAGAGCCCAAGAACCATGGGTCAAAGAGAGGGTCACCCCGCCCAAAAGCAGGAGAACCAGACAACCTCCCAGGCCAACGGCGGCCATCCGCGAACGTTTAGAACTCATTTGGGTAAACAATGCCTGCCAGGAGGTTGGCTCCGAGCAGGAGAAATTGAGAGTTAATCCGCAGATAGAGACCAGGAATAGTCAGAATCCGATCACCCTTGACGGCCCGAGCATGGCACAACAGAGAATCAATCTTAAGACTTGGCTCAAGTTTACTCTCTAAGGGGACAATAATCATCTCCGGATCCCATTTCAGCAAGGTCTCGTGATCAACCTGTTTCCACGATTTGATTCCTTGCTCGGCCCCAACATTGACAGCCCCGATAAGCTCACACAGTGAAGTAAAGTTTGAGGCGACGCCGGGAATATAGCCTCCAAGATCATAGTAGAGCAGACGCAGAGGCTTCTTACGCGATGGCAAGGCGGCCTGCAAGAGGGCTCGTTTTTGGGCAATAATATCAAGTAAGGCCTCGGCATTGGCACTCTCACCGAGAACCTGACCTAAGACCTTGATCTCTTCAATCACCGATTCAAGCGAATCTTGCGATCCGAGATCAAAGGTTGGAATCCCGGCCCGTTGCAGTCTCTGCTTGAAAACGGCATCGGAAAAAGCCACAGTAAAGACTATGTCGGGCTGGCTGGCGATGACCAGTTCACTCTCTTTGTAGCTGAAGATCCGCCCGCTTTTAGCCACCTCATCTGCAATCAGCGAAAATCGGGGATCGGCCGCCACCTCATTAAACATGAGCAGACGCTGACGCGGACAGATCGCCCAGAGAATTTCACTGACCCCGACCGCATGCGGAATTATCCGAAGCGGAGCTCTGGCCAGATCGACAGTTCTCAACTCAATTTGAAAAGTCTCACGACGATAGTCATAAAGCCTGTGTGAAAAGCTTATCTGCCGGGGCCATCCCTCCTCCACCTCCGGCCCCTCCCTAACATAACTCAGCTCTTTAAACAGTTGCTCCATCGGCAAAGGGGTGGGCGGCATCACCCACTCCTCTCCAACCACCGGGGTGACACCTGAAGAGAAGGCAAGCAAGAAACAGATGGTTGTCAAAGTTGTCAATTTCATCATCAATTACGACTCAACCGGCAAGCTCTGAAATTCAAGAAGATCAGCGGATTCAGCGAGACTGACCCCAAAAACCTCTTTCAGAGCAACCCTCGTAAAAGCTTTTTCAGCAGATCCGTGATAATAGATCCCGCCATTTTGAAGAATTGTCATAGTATCACAAAAACGGCGTGCCAAATTAAGATCATGGACTGAAGTCAAGATGGTTTTACCCTGTTTTTTAAGTTCCAGCAAGAGTTCCATAATAGCCAAAGAGTTACCAATATCGAGGCTTGCCGTCGGCTCATCCAGTAAGATCAGCGCGGCTTCAGTCGCCAAAGCCCGAGCGATCAGAACCAGTTGTGCTTCTCCACCGGAGAGTTCGGTCAGCGAACGCTCCCGTAAATGGGCGGTATTAGTGGACTGCAAGGCCCGTTCGACCACCTCTCGGTCATGATTTTTTAAAGCCTGAAAACGTTTGAGGTGAGGATAGCGCCCCATCATGACAAGATCGTAAACACTAATCGGGAAGTTGACCTTGGGATTCTGGGGCACCAAGCTAACCAGAGAACTCAAACGCCGCCGACCCATGGTTTTACAATCTCGGCCGAAAAGCTTTATTTGACCCTCTTGAGGGCAATAAATACGGCAGATGTTTTTCAACAAGGTCGTTTTACCGGAACCGTTCGGACCAACCAGAGCATGTACCCGGCCAGCTTCATAAGTTGCGGTTATATCCCGCAGAATCTGCTGGCCACCGAAAGAGAAAAAGAGATGTTTAATTTCCAGCATGACTCAACATAGGTTCCGAAGAAAACAACCAGAACTCTCGATTGCAAGAGGTAAACCGAACAGTACTTATGTGGGGACAGTTTTTTTCCTGTCCCCACACTAAACAAGCAAAATGTAATCTAACAATTTATACTGATATGGTCAATAACAGATCAAACTTTTCTGAACATTTAATCCTGGGCCACTCAACCCTATACACACCGAAAACCAATATAGAAAGCGGTAATTGAAGTTTCACACCTCTTTTTTGTATTGCTCACGTAACCTGTATTTCAATATCTTACCACTGGCACTACGGGGCATCTCGGAAATAAAAAGAACTTTGCGCGGGGCTTTGTAGGAGGCGATCTCACCTTTACAGAATTTTCTGAGTTCCTCCTCGCCAACCTCAGCCCCAACTTTCAACTGTACAACTGCAGTTACCGCCTCTCCCCACTTGGCGTCCGGCAAGGCGATAACCGCCGCTTGACCGACTGCGGGGTGGCGATAGAGAACGTTTTCGACCTCAGCCGGATAGACATTTTCGCCACCGGTAATAATCATATCCTTCTTACGATCGACAATATAGATAAAACCTTCATCATCAACCTTACAGAGGTCCAGAGGGTAGTACCAGCCATCGCGGAAAACGGCCTCGGTCTCAGCCTCTTTACGCCAATAGCCGATCGTATTACCAAGCCCGCGCACTTTAAGCTCACCAACCTCACCGGGAACTACAGGTTTATCATTTTGATCGACCACGAGACTCTCCATGTCAGTAAAAGAGCGACCGCAAGAAGCCAGGATTTCACTCTTACCGACAGCTAGGGCGCGGGCCACATCGAAGGTTCGCAAAATAGTTGTCTGCCCCACGGTCTCACTGGTCCCAAAAAGATGGATAAAGACATTACCATAGATTAAAATCGCTTTTTGAAAAACTACTGGGGTTACCGGGGCACCGGCAAAATAGATCTTCTTCAAACTTCTCAAATCATATTTCTCCGGCTCCGGAAATTCGGCCAGAAAGAGAACCATCGGGGTTGCCAACATACCGGTGGTAATCTTGTATTTCTCAACCAGTCCAAGGAAAGTAGCAACGTCCCACATCGGCATAATGACCGAGGTCGTGCCACTGTAGATATGATTCATCAAGGTCACTTCGCCGGTGGCATGAAAAAGGGGTGAGGCGATGATCCCAACATCATTTTCATCCATCTTCAACTCCAGGGTCAAACTGCGACCAACATGGTAAAAGTTGCGATGGATCGCCATACAACCCTTGGGAGCCCCAGTCGTCCCACTGGTATAGAGCAGAGCTGCCAGATCATCTTCGGACAAAGAGACAGCGGGCAAAGATGGAGAAGCTTTGCCAATAAGTTCTTCATAATGATACCAACCTGAAGGGGTCTTGGCCGAATCACCAATAAAAATAACTTCCCTGATAAAAGGAAGATCATCCCGGATCTTTTCAAAATACCCTAAGTACTCTTCATTGACCATTATTACGGAGGGCTCTGAGTCAATCAGAATATCTAACATCTCTTTAGGGGCCAGGCGAAAATTGAGCATTACCAGGACGAGACCGGCACCCGGAATAGAGAAATAGGACTCTGCATTTTCGATACTGTTTTTACTTAAAATTGCGACCCGCTCACCCTTTTTTAAACCGAAACTAAGCAGAGCATTGGCCATCCGGTTGCAACGCTCGACCATTTCTGCAAAAGTATAGCTTCTTGAGCCCTCAATAAGGGCAACTTTTTCGGGATTAAATTCGAGGTTGCGCTGTAACATATTGCGTAGTGTACAAAAAGTTTTCATCTGAAACTCCACTAATTAAATTCGAGAACGCCGCCAACTTTGCTTCGCTCTCACTAATGGGGTCAAAGCTCGACAAAGGCTGTTTGTGATTTGGCGTCTAAAGCTAATATTTCGATACGCCATTGTCAAGCAATGACCCCGCCTGCGGATGTAGGGAAAAAGGTCAGACCCTATACCATGGCGTTGATACCGATCAACTCCCTACCGATCATAAGTTTATGCATCTCACTAGTGCCACCAAGAATGGTGCTTAAAACTGCATCCCGATAATGGTGCTCAAGATCATACTCATCCGTACAACCATAGGCGCCATGCAGACGAATCGCTTCGGCTGAGGCTTTGACGGCAAGCTCTGAAGCCAACCATTTAACGCTTGAAAGCTCTTTGCCATGGGGTTTTCCCTGATCTTTAAGATCAGCAGCATAGTAGAGCTGCCAGCGCAGCGGCTCAATCTCGGCCGCCATGCGGGCAATGACCTCCTGAACCAGTTGAAAACCACCTATCGCTTTGCCGAACTGGGTGCGCTCCTGAACATATTTTATACTTGAATTGATACACCCCTGCGCCATCCCTAAGGCCCCGGCCGTAATAAAGACTCGGGCTGTATCAATTCCATGGAAAGCGCCATGCAGACCGCGGCCGACTTTACCGATAACATTGTCGGCCGGTACCTGACAGTCGGAAAAAGCCAAGTTAACGATATCGCTGGTGCGCCCCCCAACCAATCTAACTTCCTCGAAACTTATACCGTCCATTTTTCGATCAACCAATAAAAGCACCATGCCCTTATTACCAAGTTTCCTGTCGGTCTGAGCCAGAACCAGGATATAGTCGGCCAATCCGCCCCCGGTAACAAAATTCTTGGTCCCGTTAAGAAGCCAGTGATCACCTTGTAAAATTGCACGGCTCTCGATAGCGCCGGGATCACTGCCGGCGTTGGGTTCAACCGTGGCAGTAGCAAACATCAATTCACCGCGACAAAGGGGTGCCAGATATTGCTCTTTCTGCTCTGAAGTGGCAACCATCGACAAAATGGTACCACTTAAGACTGCATGCCCAAGGGTACCCAGAGCCATCGTCCAGCTTACCTTGCTGAGCTCCTCCCAGATAATGGCAGCAGAGAGATAATCGAGGGCCGAGCCCCCATACTCCTTGGGCAAGTGAGCTGCCAATAGACCCAGATCAGCCAGTTTTTTGACTAAAACTTCCGGGGTATGACGCTGATCTTCAGACTCACGCAAAAGCGGACGCATCTCATTTTCAGCAAATTTTCGAGCCATATCGCGCAGCATCAGCTGCTCTTGGGTAAAAGAAAAATTCATAAAACCTCCTTTTTTATTTTTTAAATTCATTGTTGTCCAATTAAAATC
>DAOWIX010000156.1 GCA_030640695.1 Deltaproteobacteria bacterium
AATCCCGATAAAGTGGTTGCTCCATGGGCGTTCAAGGATAGATTGTACGTATTTGGGACGGAAACATTTGAGGTGTTTAGGAATATCGGCGGGAGTGGCTTTCCTTTTCAGTCAATTCAAGGCTCCTCTCAAACTGTCGGATTATCAGCGCCATTTTCACTCTACCGAAAAATCCCGCTTTCCACTCGCAGCTTAACGATTTCGGTTTTGCCGACGATCAGGATGAGCTCATTTTACGTCGCCATATCAGTCGTAAAAGCCACGGCGGCATCAATAACCGTATATACTTAAACGACCAGCCGACAACCGGCAACACGGTTACCACTCTGGCCACCTACCTGATTGAATTTGTCGACCAACACCAACAACAAAGCTTGCGCAACCCCCGAGAACCTTTACGCCTGCTCGATGCCTTTGGTGCCCTTCTACCCCTGAAGGAGGAGTACGCTAATCTTTTTCGCGATTACCAAAAACACGAATTTATACTTGAACAGTGGCAAGAAAAAATCAGCGAAGCGGCCCGACAGATGGACTACTACACCCATCAACTCAAAGAGTTAAGTGACGCCCGCCTTGATCCTCAGGAAGAGGATCAACTAATTGCCCAACGCCAGCAATACCAGCAAATCGGCAAACTTCGGGAACTGAGCCGCGAGGCTGAAGAGCTCAGCTACTCAAATAGCAGCTCAATAATTGACAACTGTTATCGCCTGCTTGAAATTTCTGCTGAACTTTCACGCCGGGATGCTGAAGCGCCCCAAACGGAAGAGGTTTTAACCGGAATAGTTGACAGCCTCCAGGATATCTACAAGGAAAATCGCAACTACATGTCCCGTCTCGACATTGACGAACAGACTATCGAAGAGACTGAGGAGCGTCTGGCTACTCTGGAACACCTCAAACGAAAATTTGCCACCGACATAAACGGTCTGATTGAACTCAAGCAAGAACTTGAAAAACGGGTCGAAGGCTGGGAGAATCGCGACGCTGAAAAAGAGCGTTTGGACCGGGAGCTTACGAAAAAAAGAGAGGCGATGTTGGATGTGGCCAAAAAACTTAGCCAGGCCCGCCAGGAACAGGGAGATATCCTGGCCCGAACCGTCACCCGGCACCTGCACGATCTCAACCTGGGCAAAGCCCGTTTTCTCGTAGAGAGGGAAGCTGTTGCCGGCTCGATTACGGGCCAAGATCGCATCACCTTCCGCTTCAGTGCCAACCCCGGTGAAGAGCCAGCTCCGATCGGAGATATCGCCTCCGGCGGCGAACTCTCAAGGCTTTTACTGGCTCTAAAAACCACGGTCGCTGATCGTTTTCAATTACCAACAATGATTTTTGACGAAGTTGACACCGGCCTTGGCGGCGGTACTGCCGCTGCCGTCGGCCGAAAAATCGCCGACATTGCTGAAAACTGCCAGGTGCTCACCGTAACTCACCTACCTCAAGTTGCGGCTTTTGCTGATCAGCACTATATAATAGATAAAATGAGTTGCCCGGAAAAAGAGCAGACCACTATCCGACTCACCAAAATCACCTCTCAACAGGAGCCGGAACGGATTCGCGAGCTAGCCCGTATGGGTAGCGGTGAAGAGATCACAAAAGAGGCTGAAGAGCATGCCAAGGCCTTACGCAAAGAGGCAAAAAAGGAAACTATACAGTGATTCGCCAAGCGACCATAAAAGATGTCAAGACCATCCAGGACACTCTTGAACACTACGCCCAAAAGGGCCTGCTCCTGCCCCGCACTCTTAGCGATCTCTATGACAACTTAAGAGATTTCATCGTTTATGAAAAGGCGGGAGAGATTTTGGGCGTCAGCGCCCTGCATGTCTGTTGGGATGATTTGGGAGAGATTCGTTCGCTGGCAGTGCTCCCACCCCGCACGAAACAGGGCATCGGCCGAGAGCTGGTTTACGATTGCGAAAAAGATGCCGCCAAACTAGGCTTGAAGAAGCTCTTCACCCTGACCTATCAGGAGAGTTTTTTTGCCGGACTCGGCTATCAGACTATTGACAAAAACCAACTCCCCCACAAAGTCTGGGGGGACTGTCTGAAATGTGCCAAGTTTCCCGACTGCGACGAGATCGCCATGATTAAAACACTCTAACGCGGGTGTTGTCCGCAAGTAAGTTACGAAAAGTCCTCTTCACCGACCACCCGGTTACGACCGCCGTTTTTGCCCCGATAAAGTGCCTGATCAACCCTTTCGACATAGCTCTCCAAGGTATCATCCTCCTTAAGCGTGCCAACCCCTAGACAAGCGGTCACCGAAAAGGGTTTGCCTTTATAGGTGAAGCGGCTGACTTCAACCTTTTGTCGAATACGTTCCGCCACTTCAAGAGCCTGTTTATATGGAGTATGCGGTAAAATCAGGGCAAACTCCTCCCCACCATAACGGGCCAGGACATCGATTTCGCGAATCTCTTTTTTCATAACCTCAGTTAAGATTCGTAACACCCCATCCCCGGTTCTATGTCCATAGGTATCATTGACCTGCTTGAAGTGGTCAATATCAATTAATGCCATGGCTGTTGGACCGCCATAACGCTGGAAGGACATCACTTCATGTTTTAGCTTTTCGTCGTAAGCCCGCCGGTTATAGGTTCGGGTCAGAGGGTCGATAACAATCTCCTGTTTAATCTTCTCCATCTGCTGCTTAAGGGTTTCAACCTTTTTATTGGCATCACTCACCTGCACCCGAGCCTGCTGCACATCCTCCACCATCTGCCGGGTTCGGATCTGCAGACCTTTAGTCTGCTGCAACAACAACTCACGAATCTCCTGCACCTCATCCAATGTATGGGCTTGTTGCAAGCGCTCGACACACTCATCCAGACCACTGTCAAAATCACCACTACTGAGTAGCAGACCGGAGATTGAATCAGCTAAAATAGTAATAATCTTCTTCAGCTCATCGCGCTCCCGGCCGGTCTCATCATCAAGAAAAACATTAAGTGAAAAGAGACGTTTAAACTTCACGACATAAAGGTTCATAGCCTCAGGCGTCGCGACTCCTTCAAGTTCATCCCGACATTGTGAAAAAAGCTCCTGACTACCTTTACCCTGCAAAGAGATACCTTCAATCTGATGGAGCGCCATGTTAACCAGTGCTTTAAACTCGCCGATCAGGCTGCGCATATCATTTTCAACATTCGACTGCGCCAGAAGGTCATTTTTCAACCCCTGCATAGTTGCCAGCAGACGGTTAACATCAACCGGCTGTTCCTTGAGGAGCAAATCTTTGACCTGCTTGTGAATACGTTTGACCTGGCTCGCATTGGCAGCACTTTGCAAGGATTCATACAACGACCCCAGGGCCTTGCCCGAACCCTGATCGCCAGATAACGATCCCTGCAGGGTTTTTAATAAAAAAACCGAAAGTGCCTTATACTCTTTGATCATATCGATATTCATAAACGAAACCTGTTTTGCTTCCGGCTATACCGGGCTGAACTAAACACAGGAACCCTCTTCCTGCCGCAAAGGGAGAACCACCTTAAAAGAGCTCCCACTGGCAATTTCACTAGTGAAACTAATTTCCCCTTGATGCTGGGCCACAATTGTTTGGGCCGTAAACAGACCCAACCCGGTCGCCCCACCTTCGACCTTAACCTCTTTGGTCGAAAAGAAAGGATCAAATAGATGTTTTTGACATTCTGGGCTGATGCCAGCACCGTTATCACTGACCGAGAAGAAAATATGACCTTCATCTTCCTGCCCGGTGGTCAACACAATCTGCCCTGTAAAACCACCATCAAGCTGACCTTTGCGATCCCTAATCGCTTGCGCAGCATTTAGCATCAGGTTTAACACAACTTGCTGGATCTGCCCCTTTTCCATTCTAACGGGCAACATATCCTCCTGGAAATTCTTGACCACACCAACCTGCTCCCGTTCCAATTCATAACGACTGAAAGTAAGGGCATCATCAATCACCTGATTTAGAGAGAGAGGAAACATCTCTTTACGTTCAGGATGAGAAAAAACCATCAGGTTGCCGGCCATCAGATTTAAAGCTTCAACCTGACCCCGAAGTCTGCCGAGCAACTTCAAATCTTTTTCACGCCCTTCAGAAGCCACTTCAAAACGCATCTGTAAAAGCTGTACGACTCCGTAAATAGAGGCCAGATAGTTATTCAAATCATGCGCAATCCCGGCCGCCATCTGACCAATACTGGCCATCTTTTCAGATCTTATAACTTGATCTTCCATCATTACCAGAGGGCTGGTATCCTGAACATAGATCACCACCTCTCGACTTTCAGTCTCGCCCTCATGAAATATCGGATAATAGAAGATATTGGCATACTCACGCCCGGCCCGACGCCTTTCAACCCGCAAACGGTTGCGATTTTGACCATCCGCCATACATTCACGCGGCATACAATCGGAACAGGGAGTATTACGATGGCGAAAGACCTGGTAACAGTTTTTACCGACCAACTCTTTTGGGGTAGAATTAAAATAAGCGGCCTCAGCCCGGTTAATAGACTGAATAACATAATTATCATCAATAAGGTAGAGACCGTTATCAAGAGCATCGAGGGTTCGGCGATAGCGCTCCCGGCTTTCACTGACCTTGGAATTCTGTTTCTCCAAAACCTTAGAAAAGTTTTCCAACTGCTGGCTCCGGGAGAGCAGCTCGTCATACTGGCTTACCAGAAGGCGAATTGAACTATCTATGATTCCCAGATAACTGCCCATATTAATTTTTTCAACCTGACCAATATCTACATGGTCAGGTTGTCTGTTTCTCTTCACAGCCAATACCAGTTCATCCAGTTTGGCCCGAACCGGCCAGACAACTTTCACCATGAACCAGACGAGAACAACAGACAACAAGATATGAATAACCAGGGAGAGTCCTGCAGAGAACAACGTACCCGGAAGGATGATGAGCCCCAAGACCGCAAGAAGGTTTAAAGCGATCAAAATTTTAAAAAAAATTGTTGCCTTAAGACGAAATAGAAGATTAATAAACAACCCGGTTTCTCCCCTCTCTTTTGGCTTGATAGAGTTTCTTGTCAGCCCGCTCAACCAGCACGCCCGGCTCCGTCATTAAAGCATCATAAGAGGCCACCCCAAGACAGATCGTCAAGCACCCCTCAGCCTGACCCTTAAGCAGAGGCTGGTGCTCCTGGCCGGGAATCTCCGCCTTCTCAATTTCCTGCCGAAAGCGCTCGGCCACACCGGCCGTATCCTCGATCCCGCCATGACAGAGAACCACAAACTCTTCACCACCATAACGGGCCACAATATCACTATGCCGGGCGTTTTCCAGCAGAATGTTGGCAACTGCCAGAAGCACCTTGTCGCCAGCCGGATGACCATGAGTATCATTGAAATGTTTAAAATTGTCGATATCGATCATAATCAGAGAGAGGGCACCGGAATAGCGTTGAATACGGTTGAACTCTTCAAGTAAACGCTGCTGAAAATGGCGATGGTTATAGAGACCGGTCAAACCATCGGTAATTACCAACTTACTTAAAATTTCCTCTTTCTCACGCAGCTCAGCAATCAGAATGGCCTGCTGAAAGGCCGCTTCCCTAAGAATCTCGGCGGCACTACGATCACCCTGTTCGGAAAGAATAAAACTTAGCTGCTCCTTCAAGATCCGAATCTCTTCGTGTGCCTGAATCAGCTCTTTTTCTAATTCAGCTCGACTCTGTTCGACTCTATCTTCGGTCATTATTTTTTTCAACTCCACAAAAGACTTTACGTATACAGCCCATCTCTGCTATAGCCCCGAACCTCTTTACATACTGTAAGGAAGATAAAAACTCAACCCGTAAAAAACAACCCGGCAAACAATTCACAAGAAACCCTTTATGACATCCCCTGACGCTTCACAGAGTGGCTCTCAAGAGAGCGCCCCTGAACCGGTTATAATCCCCCGTTCAGCCCATCCGATATCACGCAAAAATATCGACTACAATGCAACAAAAATCCTCTACCGGCTCAAAAATAATGGCTTCACCGCCTACCTTGCCGGCGGCGCCGTACGAGACATGCTTTTAGGGCAGACCCCTGTCGACTTCGACATTGTCACCGATGCCAGCCCCAAACAGATTAAAAGATTGTTCCGCAACTCACGCATTATCGGTCGTCGTTTCCGTCTCGTCCATATCTTCTTCCATGAGCGCAGTCGTTCAACCCCGCAAATTTTCGAGACCGCCACCTTTCGCCGGACGGTAACTTTAGACAACGACGACCTCGAACGCATCAAAGAGCAGCCGGAACTGGCCAACAACCTCTTCGGTTCTCCGGACGAAGATGCTCTGCGCCGGGATTTTACGATCAATGCCCTCTTCTATAATATCGCCGATTTTTCCGTCATCGACCATGTCAACGGCCTGCAGGATCTTGAAGATGGTATCATTCGTATTATAGGCGACCCGGATCAACGTTTTGCCGAAGACCCAGTCCGGGTTTTGCGTGCCCTTGAATTTGCCTGTCGACTCAATTTTACGATTGAAGATGAGACCGGCAAAGCCCTTAAGGCGGGAGCCCACGCTCTCGCCACCATACCAGCCAGCCGTTTGCGCGAAGAGTTAAAGGGACTCTACAGCAAAAGAGTAACCGCCGCTCTGTTGTCTCTTGGCAATCGTTACCAGATCAATCACCATTGGTTGCCAGCTCCAATCGCCGACAATACGTTAGAAGCAATTCCCATATTAAAGCAAATTGAAGCTTTTTTCCCACTTTCAGGCAATGTCAATGAACTCGAAAAAATGACATTCACAGCCCTACTTCTACCAGGCATCCTTAAAAAATACCCACTGGCCGATGGCATCCGCCTCAATCTGATCCAAGAGAAGGTCGAAGATAGTTTAAAACCCTTAAATGAGCGTTTCAGCCTACCCCGTTTTCAGCGGCACGCCATCAAAGAGATCTTCACCCTGCTCTACCGCTTAGGCCGCGGCGACAAACGTATCAATCAACTACTCAAAAGAGAGAACTTTTTCGCCGCCCTCTTCTTTTATGCCGTCGTCACCAGGCCCCTAACTCAGCAACCTTCGCACTTCTCCTTCTGGGCTCAACAAAGCGACCGTTTAAACAGCAACAGCAATGCCCAAAAGCTTGACTACGGCAGCCTTTTCAATAAGCCGGCAAAATAAAAGTTTTGTAACATACTCAGCTAACCCGCAAATACAGGGTACACAATCCCGATTTCCTTCGGAGAATTAGGTGATGTCCCCAGAATCAGCTAAAAATATCAATACTTGACACTTTTTTACTTACACTGAATAGTTACCAAAAACCAAACCTATGAAAACAGGAATAATGCGGCCGCAACTCAACCTCGGCCAGATCGAATATTTAAATTGCTGGCCGCTCTACCAGCGGCTGCACGAGGACTCAATCGGCAACCTTTTCACCTTAATATCCGGTCATCCAGCCCAACTTAATCTGGGTCTCGAAAATGGTGAAATCGACATCAGCCCCTCATCCTCAATGCTTCCGGCCGTAAGCCCCATCAATGATTATTTCGTGATGCCCGGAATTGCCATAGCCTCACTCAACGAGGTTCAGAGCGTCATCCTTTTAAGCCGCCGCCCCCTGTCTCAACTTAACGGTTGCGACATCACCCTGACCAGCCACTCATTAACTTCCATCTTTCTTTTAAAGATCATCCTTTTCCATTTTCAAAAACTTGATCCGAAAAGCATCACCTTTAGTACCGAAGAGTTCACCCCTGATCAAACCGGGGAGGCCGCCCTGCTTATCGGCGATCAGGCATTAGAGCTCTACCATAACCCGCCAACCGGCTTTAAGGTCTACGATTTAGGCCATCTCTGGCACCAGTTCACGGGCCTGCCTTTCGTCTACGCCCTCTGGATCGGACGCAAAGCGGCCCTTAAGAAGAAGAGCCAAGCTGTCATCGACCTGCATCAGCGCCTGACAGAAATTGTTGCAGAGCTTCCCGAAAAACTGGCTGAACTGGCTGTTCTTACTCTTGCAAAAAAGGGAAAAAAAACTACTCTCGATGCTTCTCAACTTCTCGCTTATTGGCGTCAGGCGATCTCATACAAACTTGATGAACGGGCTCTTGCAGGCCTTAACCTCTTTTATCGGCATGCTAATGATCTCGGGTTGACCGACAAAGTTCCCGAACTTGATTTTTTCCCGGCTTTAACCCGAGCAAACAAGAACCAATAATTCAAGATAAGCAACTTGATTTTACAGCTCTAATAGGATACATAAAAAACATGAATAACAATCCACCAGTTACCCCTTTAGGTGAAGCCTCGACCCAGTTACAGGAGCTATTGACAACGGTTTGCGATAGTTGCGGACCGGCCCTCGAAAAAGCGATCAAGAGCTGTTGCACAGCTTTGAAAAAAGGCAATAAGATCCTTTTTTTCGGCAACGGCGGCAGTGCAACTCAAGCTCAGCATCTGGCGGCTGAGCTGATCAACCGTTTCCTGATTGACCGGCGCCCAATGGCAGCCCTGGCCTTGACCTCAGACTCTGCAGTCACCACCTCAATCAGCAACGACTACTCTTTTGCCGAACTTTTTGTCCGCCAACTTGAAGGTCTGGGTCGAGCCGGGGACATTGCCATAGCCCTGACCACGAGCGGGAGTTCTGAAAACATTATTGAAGGTTTAAAAAGCGCCCGAAAACTAAACATGACAACTATCGGCCTGCTCGGTCGTGACGGCGGCGCTTGCCTTGAACTATGCGACATTGCTCTACTCGTTCCAAGCTCCAACACAGCCCGTATCCAGGAAATCCACCTTCTGCTGGGTCATCTACTCTGCGGCCTAGTAGAAAAAGAGATGGTGTCGTAATATGGAAGATATTAAACTCGACAAAAGAAAACTGGCCACATACTCTCTGGCGTCACGTCCAAGTAAAGTCAGCGTCAACCGTTTCGCCAGAAAGCTTAACGGAAAAGAGAGCGTTGCCGGACTGCTTGATAAGCTACCGGGTTTTCTCGCAGCTGATGATCTTAAAAACGTTATCAACGCCATCATCTCAGCTCACCAACACCAACACCCGACCCTGCTCGGCATGGGAGCCCATGCTATTAAGGTAGGCCTGACGCCCCTAATTCTGCAACTGGTTGAGAAAAAGGTAATTCATGGCATCGCCTTAAATGGCGCCGGAATTATTCATGATTTTGAGCTCGCTTTTGCCGGCCACACCTCCGAAGAGGTAGCTGATGGCATCACTGCCGGGAATTTCGGGATGGCGCAGGAGACCGGTGAGCTCTTAAACCGGGCAATTTTACTGGGAGACCGGGAAGGACTCGGCTTAGGGACTGCCATCGGTAAAATGATCTGGGAAGAGAAACTACCGCATCGTGAATTGAGCCTTTTAGGACAATGCTATCGCATGCAGATTCCGGTCACTGTCCATGTCGCCCTCGGCACCGATATAATTCATATGCATGCGGCCGCCGACGGGGCCGCTATCGGGCGCACCAGTTTCAGGGATTTTGACAAATTCTGCACCATGGTGGCCCAACTTGAAGATGGAGTCTACATCAATCTCGGCTCTGCCGTTGTCCTGCCCGAGGTTTTTCTAAAAGCGATCTCACTGGTCCGTAACCTGGGACATCAAATCAATAACCTGACCACCGTAAACATGGATTTCAACCGCCACTATCGATCTTTTGAAAATGTCGTCAAACGACCAACCCTCGGTAGCGGCCACGGCTACCAACTTATCGGCCACCATGAAATCATGTTTCCTTTGTTGGTTGCAGGAATTCTGGCCCAGTTGGATGAGTAACGACAAAAAAAGTAAAGGAAATAACCATGGATCTATCAACTTACCGCATTGGCATTATCGGCAGCGGCAATATGGGCAAGGCCATTATCAAAGGGCTACAGTCAGTCAAACAGAGACCAACTATTATGGCTTGGGATGCACTAAGTGACAATCAAAAATTTCTCAAGGATGAATTAGGGGTCTCAGTTCCCCAGAACAACCAGGAACTGGTTTCAAATAGCGACATTATAATTCTCGCTGTCAAACCCCAAGTTATCGATCTGGTAATGGCCGAGATCGCAACCTCCCTGACAAGCGAAAAGCTGCTCATCTCAATCGCCGCTGGAGTGCCCTGCAAACGCCTTGAAAAAGCGCTACGGGCTCCAGTTCCGACGGTACGTATAATGCCCAACACTCCGGCCCTGATCAACCGGGGAATATCGGCGATTGCTGCCGGCAGTCATAGCGATGAGAAAGACCTCGAAATAACCCAAAATATCTTTGCCTGTCTGGGCGAAACCGCTCTGGTTCCGGAGAGTGCAATGGATATGGTAACTGCGGTCTCCGGCAGTGGCCCGGCCTATGTTTTCCTCGTCATTGAGGCCCTGCTTGATGCCGCCGTCGGCCTCGGCATGGCCCGGGATTTGGCCAGAAAACTGGTGATTGAGACCGTTCTCGGCTCAACCGAACTCCTCAAAGAGAGCGGCAAACATCCGATGGAATTAAAAGATATGGTGACCTCGCCCGGCGGCACCACGATTGCTGGCCTCGCCGAACTCGAAAAAAACGGCCTGCGCCACGCCTTCAACGAAGCTTTAAAAAGCGCCTGCCAACGTTCTCAAGATTTGGGCAATTAACAGTTGAGTAGACTATAAGCATGCAAGAATTAATAAAAGAAATTGGCCAACTGAAAAAAGAGCGTCAGGCAATTGTTCTGGCCCACAACTATGAGCCTCCAGAGATCCAGGAGATTGCCGACATTACCGGTGATTCATTGGGTTTAAGTGTCGATGCGGCCCGGCTTGACCATCCTGTAATCGTTTTTTGCGGGGTTCGCTTCATGGCCGAAAGCGCTGCGATCCTGGCCCCTGATAAAAAAGTGATCTTACCACGCTTAGAGTGCGGATGCGGCCTGGCAGACATGGCCAAGGCTGCTGATCTGCGAAAAATGCGCCGGGAGAGACCCGCTGCCGTGGTCGTCACCTATGTTAACTCTTCGGCCGAGGTCAAGGCTGAAAGTGATATCTGCTGCACCTCAGGTAATGCTGTTAATGTCGTCAAATCGATCCCGGCGGGCCAGGAAATCATCTTTGTTCCGGATCGCAATCTCGGAGCCTATGTCCAGGAAAAAACCGGCCGAGAGATGATTTTATGGGATGGTGCTTGCCCGATCCATGATGCAATCCGGGCCGCAGATATAATTAAAGCCAAAGATGCGCACCCCAAAGCCCTCCTCATGGTTCATCCAGAATGCCGTCCTGAGGTCATAAAATTAGCTGACGGCGTTTGCAGTACCGGCGGCATGACCGACTTTGTCAAGCAATCAACAGCCAAAGAGTTTCTAGTGGCAACCGAAGAGGGAATGCTCTACCCCTTAAGAAAAGCTCACCCGGACCGAATTTTTCATCCGGTCGCCAAAGACGCCCCAAATGCCATGATCTGCCCTGACATGAAGATGATCTCTCTTGCAGATATCCACAGCTCTCTTGAAAAAATGGAACCAATCATAACCGTCAACCCCGAGATAGCTGACCGCGCCCGCTTGGCTCTTGAAAGGATGCTGGCTGTTCCCCGAAATTAAGGCAGCTTCGCTATATAAAAAAGGCCATCTTCAGAAAATCCGAAGATGGCCTTTTTTATTGTCAATCAACAATCAGAGTAAACTCTATTTAAAGAGTCATCAGGCCAACCGCCTTGCCATAATCTTGACAAGATTTAATTATTTCAGGATCATCACTCTGCAGTTTCCCTTCCAAGCCGTTGAATGAACCCAAGTTTACCAGTTTCATCTTCAACACGTATTCCATGGTCTCAGCCAGAACCTTGGGAGCATCTCCAGAGTGCGTGTATGAGCCAAAAGCACCTGCAGCCTTGCCCTCAAGCCCAGCCTTCTCAGCCAGAAAGAGAAAGGTCTTGAAATTCTGGGTCATTTCACGGTGGTATGTCGGACAGCCAAAGATATAACCATCATAACCGACCAGATCCTCTTCAGTTTTAACTTTGCTTACCTTTTTAAGTTCAGCCTCAACGCCCGCAAAGCGGACACCCTCGGCAATAAACTGTGCCATTTTTTCGGTATTACCGGTACGACTGAAATAGACAATCAAGACCTTTGCCATAATGTTTTCTCCCTCTTTCTAGGTTATAAAAAGTTGTTGGAGTCCCCTATAACACAGTCAACCATCCAATATAATACCTTTTAAATTATATTAATACAATAAGTCTTATTTCATATTATTGAGGATTAATAATTTTCTCCCAAGAGCTCGAAGTGGGCCTTAGCATGAGCACAAGCGGCACACATATCGGGGGCCTCGCTAGCGCTGTGTAGATAGCCACAGTTACGACAACGCCAGGTAACTTCACCATCACGCTTAAAGACACGGCCCGCCTTGATATTGGCGGCCAGATCAAGATAACGTTTCTCGTGCTGTTTCTCGGCCACGGCAATTGCCATAAAGATCTCGGCGATCTCAGCAAAACCCTCTTCGCGAGCGGTAACGGCAAATTCCGGATACATTTCTGTATGTTCATGATTTTCGCCGGCAGCCGACTCTTTCAGATTATCAATTGTCGAACCCACTACCCCTGCCGGAAAAGAACCACTTATTTCAACCTCACCACCCTCCAGCAATTTAAAGAGACGTTTGGCGTGCTCCTTCTCCTGATCAGCAGTTTCAATAAAGATCTCTGAAATCTGCACATAGCCCTCTTTTTTCGCCTTACTGGCAAAATAGGTGTAGCGGTTACGAGCCTGACTCTCACCAGCAAAAGCGGTGAGAATATTCTTTTCGGTCTTACTTCCTTTAAGCGTTGCCATCACAACCTCCATCGTCTCAAATTAAGCGTTTGATTTGCCCATAGCAAATAAAGTTCATCAATCTAGTATTCATACACCGAAACCAAGCCCGTCGTCAACCCTTATTGCTAAAAACGCTCCCGCCGCAGCGATTTTCTCTTGCTCCAACAACAAAACCACACTATACATTTGCCCATATCGCTGTCCGGTAGGCAATGTGCGGAAACGAAGTTTTGGGAATTTTTTCCGCTTATTAAGAAATCTATATGATTTGCACAGCCACTCGAACAACCATCAATCCAAACCAATGACATAGGCTGGAGTCTTAATTTTTATGGAAAATATTAGAAAGTTTTTTAAAAAGGATCGCTTTGCGGCTCATAACGATATCACTCTGCTGGAGCTACGCCCCGGCTACGCCAAAGCCGAACTTATCATCAGCGACAAGCATCTCAATGGTGTCGACATTACCCATGGCGGTGCGATCTTTACTTTGGCTGACTTAGCCTTTGCGGTGGCCTCAAATTCACACGGTACGGTCGCAGTCGGCGTCAGCGCAACCATCTCCTACCTGAAAGCAACTAACCATGGAACCCTCACAGCCGAAGCCAGGGAGGTCGCTATCAACCCAAAACTTGCAACATATCAAGTAGATGTCCGCGATCAAAACGGTGAGCTGATTGCTATTTTCCAGGGCACCGTCTACCGGAAAAAAGTAAGTTTATGAATGGCAACTCAGCAAAGATCTGCCTAATTATTATGAACTGGAAGTCCATAATCAAGCTTGAACGTTTCTTGGTCGTTTGCAGATGAGTGTTCGTCGTTTATCCAAATGTATGTTGCATAAAAAGTCAAGTTTGAAGCAAGGACCTCAATTTTTGCTTTTACCAACTGCCTTGATTCCGGCCAGGGAAAAAGTAATGATATGGTCGGCCAGTCGATTGATTAAATCAACCGAAAGGGGTTGAGCCAAAAGATACTCCAGATCACTGCGTCTGACGGTCAGAAGGGTACGGCATTGGTTGACAATACTCATATCACAGAACAGAACCGTCTCCGCAGTAACTTCAGCACCCATAATTTCACTGATAATCCCCAACAGTACTTTGCGCATGGGTTCGATCAACTCATGCCAGAGGTTGTGTATCAGGCCAGTAGGGTTGACCAGTTCCATCAAGTAGAGACGGGCAAACTGACCATTAGCATCATGATCTGAAAAGTTCTTGATGAGGGAGTGAATGTAGATTCTCAACTGTTCTTCGGGAGAGATGTCGGCAACCTCAGGTGAACCAGGTCTGGAACTTTGTTTATAGGCCTGCTGCCAAGCCTCGACATAGAGGGCGGACTTGTCAGTAAAATAGTAATTGACTGCAGCCACGTTGGCCCCGGCCCGCTGACAAATATCTGCCACCGTGGCGGCGTGATACCCTTTTTCCGCAAAAACCTCACAGGCCGACTCTAATATCCGGCTCCGTTTTTCCTTACCATCCGCTCTCTTAGTCATTATGACTGATCCTTTCCCTTTTGAGCCTCGATTCAAAGACAATATTATCTAACGCGGGCATTGCCCGCACCCGAGGGCACTCCCGAAGGTCGCAAGTAAGTGCTCTTATCAGAACATTTTCATGTTTTTCAAACAAGAAAATAACCTGTAAGGCACTAATGGGAAATTTAATTTTCTGCTTGACATAAACAAGAAATGACTTTACAGATTTCTTAAATGATGATTTAAAATATTAATTCGAGATTGTCAAATGATTTCCCTATAGGAACCGACATTACAAAATTCATGCATGCGACCGGGAGAAATAAAAATGCAGCTTAACGCCAGTTTGTCCCCCACCCAACTAACCTTTTCTGGAAAAACTTTCAGCTGGCCAGATCGATCTTTTCTGATGCCAACAATCGGTGTCCGTAGGGTCGGCTTTATTAGTGCCTTACAGAACATTTTCTTGCTTGAAAAACAAGAAAATGTTCTGATAAGAGCACTTATTTGCGGGCCGAAAAGGTCGCATTTTGGTTGCGGGGCTCGCTCCCGCATTGGACTGTTGATCTTTATTTTACTATCGACCTTTTTTCAAGTTGCGGCCGTTGCTTCTCAAGATTCTAAGAGCGGCCCACCACCGTTGGTGACGGTCACATCCATCATTGAACAAGAGATCAACCCGCCGGTTGAATATGTGGGCCATGTTGAGGCTATCCAGAGCGTCGAGATCCAGGCCCGAGTTAAAGGTTTTCTGGAGCAGGTTAATTTCAAGGAAGGTAGCGATGTTCAGGCTGGCGATCTGCTTTATGTTATTGAACAAGCCCCCTACCAGGCCAAGGTCGCGGCTGATAAAGCCTGTGTTGCCCATGCCCGGGCGACATTGACTAAAGCCAGCCAATATCTAAAGCAGGTCCGCAGTGTACGTTCCGGAGGAATGTCAGCTTCAGCTCTGGATACAGCGGTGGCCGAAGAGCTCCAGGCCCAGGCTCGGCTACAAGAGACCCAGGCCGCGCTTAAACTATCCGAACTCGATTTGGGATACACTAAGATGCAGGCACCCATCAGCGGCCGGATCGGGCGTACGGCGCTCACCAGAGGCAATCTTTGTGAACCGGATTCCAGCCCTCTGGCCCGGATTGTCCAGCTCAATCCCATCCGGGTACTTTACTCGATAAGTGAAAACGATCTCGTTGCCATCCAG
>DAOWIX010000068.1 GCA_030640695.1 Deltaproteobacteria bacterium
TAAACCCAGACCGCTACCCTCTTTTTTGGTCGTAAAGAAAGGATCAAAGATCTTGTCACGCAACCCTTCGGCAATTCCACCACCCTGGTCTCGTACCAAAACTTTGACATAAGGGCCCGGTTTAATGGGCAAACTTACAGTTTGTTCGAAAATGATTTCTACATTCTCAGCACAGATTGAAATTGTCCCGCCCTCCGGCATGGCATGAACCGCATTGATCACCAGATTTTGGATTACCTGGCTGATCTGGCCGGCATCAACCTCGGCCGCCCAGAGATCCTCCGGGATCTCAAGGGAGAGGGCTATTTTTGACCCCGTCAGAGAAAACTCGGCTGAATCCTTGATGATCTCACCGATCGCCGCAGTCTCCTTGATGGGCTCACCACCTTTGGCGAAAGTCAGCAACTTCTGAGTCAAGTCAGCGGCCCTCCGCGAGGCTTTCAGGGCCTTCTCAAGGTTTTCGTGGGACTTTTTCGATTGCGGGCCGAGTCGCAGTGCGGCAACCTCAATATTGCCCATAATTCCGGTTAGCAGATTGTTGAAATCGTGTGCAATCCCTCCGGCCAGACGTCCAACACTCTCAAGTTTTCTGAGTTTTAGAACCTCTTCCTGCATGCGCTCCCGGTCAGTAATATCTCTAAAAACCAGAACCCCACCAATAATTTCGCTCTTCTCGTCTCGAATCGGCGAAGCACTGTCAGCTATATTAAACTCCTGACCATGACGAGAGCGAAGTACCGTATTCTCGTCGAGTTCCAGAATCATACCCTGACGGATCGCCTGTGCGAGTGGATTTCGGGCCGGCTCCCCTGTTTTACCTTCAACAATATCGAGAATTTCATCTATATTACGCCCTAAAGCTTCGGCATGTCGCCAGCCGGTCAACTGTTCAGCGACCCGGTTCATCAATACCACCCGCCCCTCAAGGTCAGTGGTAATCACCGCGTCACCAATACTGCGCAGGGTTACCAAAAGCTGCTCCCGCTCATCCCGCAGTAACTGTTCAAGTTCTTTGAATGTGGAGATATCCCGCATTACTGTATAGAGAATCTCCCGGCTCTCAAAAGGGACCACCGTCAACGAGACATCAGCCCAAAATTCGCGGCCCTCCAGATCACAATGAAGCCACTCAAAACGATGAAAACCACATTCATAGGCCCGCTTGATCATGACCTCAGCTTTCTTCTGCGACGAACGGCCATCGGGTTGGCGGGCGGGTGACAAGCGCACCGGATGGATGATTAGCTCCTCTCTGTTTTTTGCTTTCAAGAGTTTCATAGCCGCCTGGTTGCAATCAAAAAAGCCCTCTTGGTCAAGCAGCAGCATCGAGTCGGAGGAGCGCTCAAACAACGACCTGAATTTCTCCTCACTCTCTTTCAAAGCTCGTTCTGATTCAACTCTGTCGGTAATGTCAATAGCGCTACCCAGAACCGTTATTTCTGCTTCATCTCCCACCAACGGAATCCCCGACAACTCCCACCAGCGGCAACTGCCATCTTTTTTCACGCCCACATAATCATAAGAAACCCCAGGGCTTTCAGCCGCACGACGGGACGCGGCCCGTTTTACACTCAAATCTTTATAGTCATCATGGAGAAGCTGGGTAAAATTCATACCCATAAGTTCGTCCCGAGAGTAGCCGGTCAGCACTTCACAAAACTTATTATTATAAGTGAAATTTCCCTTGCTGTCATAAGTGTAGACCATCACCTGCACATTTTCCGCAAAAGCCTTGAACTTAGCTTCACTACGGCGGAGATCGTCCGCAATCTTCTTTCTTTCTGTTATATCAATAGCGGTGCCAAGAGTAATCTTCTGCTCCTGCAATTCAACCTTTTCCGCATAAAGTTCAACCCATTTTATTTCACCACTTTTAGACAACAATTTGACATCATACTGCGCCGGAGGCAACTCCCCCTGAAATCGAGCCCGTATTCTCTCAAGCGCCATTTCTCGATGATCTGGATGAACCAGGTCAGAGATCGGCATTCGCAACAATTCATCATTCGAATATCCTGACAATGAGGATAAGAAAGGGTTCGCATAGATAATCTTGCCATGCTCGTCAATCATATAGACTGCGGCCTGAATTTTACCAGCAAAGACCCGGAAGCGATCTTCACTATCGTGCAGACGACCCATCAGATTTTCTTTATCCTGACGCAAAGATAGAATCTGCTGAATCAGTTCTTCTTTATCCATCTGCTGCAAACGGCTGATTGATTCATCACTCATAAAAACCTGCCCTGTAACTACACATGCCCCTCCACCCTGACAAGCCCTGCCATCAATAAACAGAGGAACGGCAAAAGCAATTGCCTAAAAAACTGTCAGGTGACAAGAAACAAAAAAATACTAATAAATTCAAACCCTGATATAATCACATCAGATTAATTTAACAAGTTGGACATGTCAAGAACTATCACAACCTTTAAGGAACACCTCAAATGGGAAATAGAACAATATTTACAAAAGATCTCAGAAACCCACAGGGGTAAGTCAAACAACCTCCCGAAATTTTTAGCTTGACTTTAAACTGTAGTAAAAGTATTTAGTTTGCATGTTTAAATAAATACTTTAAATTATAATGGAGGTAAACATGGCTCAGACAACCTTACATGACAACCCGATTAATACCATTGGCTCTCTGCCTGAAATCGATACAAAGGCTCCCGACTTTCAACTTACTAATGCCGATTTAAGTGATGCCTCACTTAAAGACTTCAGCGGCAAACGACTGGTTTTGAATATCTTCCCCAGTATCGATACAGGTGTCTGTGCCACGGCTGTACGCCGTTTCAATGCCGAAGCCGATAAACTTGAAAATACCGCAGTCCTCTGTATCTCGGCCGACCTGCCTTTTGCCCAGGCCCGTTTCTGCGGTGCCGAAGGACTCGATCAGGTCATCACCCTCTCAGCCATGCGTGATCGCAAGTTTGGCGAAGATTACGGCGTCACAATTATCGATGGACCTCTAGCCGGACTATTCTCCCGAGCAGTTGTTATTGTTGATGAAAACGGCAAAGTCACCTACACCGAACAGGTTCCAGAAATCACTCAGGAACCCGATTATGAGGCGGCCCTGCAGAGCCTCAAATAGACCTAACCCGGCCCAGCCGGAACTAATTTTTAAAAAACCAATCGAAAACAGATGATAATAAAGACGTTTTTTGTTTTATAAAAAAAGTGTTGACCTTTTTGCGCTCTGGGCGTAGCGAGGAAGTACTCTTGGGGTGCGTTAAGTTTCACTGGCAAAATACTAATTTCATTTCTCAGACACTTCAGACACTGATACAGGAGGTCGATTTTGCTAAATTCATGCAACATCGTCATCGCTGGGGCCGCCGGTCAAGGGGTTGAATCGGCGCTAGTCTTAGCCGGAAAAAGCCTGCTTAAAGCTGGCTTTCATATTTTCATTTCGGCTGACTACCAATCCCGGGTACGGGGTGGC
This sequence comes from Deltaproteobacteria bacterium, assembly GCA_030640695.1. Classification (GTDB taxonomy): domain Bacteria; phylum Desulfobacterota; class Anaeroferrophillalia; order Anaeroferrophillales; family Tharpellaceae; genus Tharpella. Next base: position 3,452 of record DAOWIX010000068.1, read on the forward strand.
CACAACTTCATGCGGATACGTTTTGGCGACCAACCCCTGGCGGCGGCAGTCTCAACGATTAACTACCTGTTGGCCTTGAACGAAGAGAGCCTAACCCGACACCTGCCCAACCTGACAAATGAGGGCTTGGCTTTCGTAATGGCCGACGACGGCCTAAATGTCGCGGATCAAAGAGTTGTCAAAATCCCCGCTGAAGCCGGCCCCACAACAGCCAAGACCGACACTTTCACCGGCATCAAACTCTTGGCCCTGCTCTTTACAGAACTCAGCCTATCTCCTGAGATCCTCAAAGAGAGCGTGCGTCAACAATTTGCTAAAAAACTTTCCCCTAAACTTCTACAAACCAATATTGACACCATTTCCGAGCTCGCGAGATTTTTTACCGACCGACCCGTTCAGCCTCTGCCATTTTCTTCTTCACCCGACCCGCAAAGAATGCTGGTCAACGGCAACGATGCCATCGCCTTAGGCATGGTCGCCGCCGGCATCGGCGTCTACACCGCCTATCCGATGACCCCATCAACCTCGGTCATGAATGTCTTGGCCGATTGCGGACCGCAAATGGGTATTGCTGTCGAACAGGTTGAAGATGAAATTGCGGCCTTAAATGCCGCCCTCGGCGCCTCTTATGCAGGAGCTCGAGCCGCAACCGGCTCCTCTGGTGCCGGGATCTGCCTGATGGCCGAAGCCATCGGCCTGGCCGGCATCGGCGAAATCCCGATTGTTATTTTTGACGCACAACGCTCAAGCCCGGCAACCGGTATGGCAACCCGCACCGAACAGGCTGACCTCCTCTTTGTCGCCCACGTCTCCCATGGCGATTTTCCCCGCCTGATTATAGCTCCGGCTGGACATAGCGAATCTTTTTATCTGACCGCCGAAGCTTTCAATTTGGCCGATTACTGGCAGATACCGGTTTTTATCCTGAGCGACCAGGCTCAAGCCAGTAGCGAGCGCAGTGTCAACGAATTTGATCTTGAAAAAGTCACTATTGATCGCGGCGCCATCGCCAAAGAACCGCAGAGTGCCGAAATGTTGCGGCGCTACGAGGTTACCGAAACCGGCATCTCCCCTCGCGCCTTTCCGCAATTCTCAAAATGGCTGATCTCCTGCGACAGCCATGAACATAACGAGATCGGCCAGGTGAGCGATGACATTGAAAACCGTAACCGCCAACATAATAAAAGAATGCGCAAACTAGCGAATCTCGCCGCAACCCTGCCGGGGCCGGAAATCATCGGCGCTCCGGCGGACAACCTTCTTATCTGTTGGGGTTCAACCGTCGGCCCGGTACTCGAAGCCGCAGAGAAATTACGCACTCAAGGCCACAATTTTGCGGTTGCCATCTTTCAATACCTCTATCCGCTAAACCGCGAACGCATCGAAAAAGCCCTGGCACCGTTCAAAGAGATCTACACAATTGAGGGCAACTACTCCGGCCAACTTGGGAAATTGCTCCAAATGGAAACTAACGTGCGCATCTCCAGCCATATCGGCAAAACAGACGGCCGTCTGTTTACGGTTGAAGATGTAGTGCAAAGCTTGACCGAGCTTGTCGGAGGTGGACAATGAGCTGCAATTATGAATCAGATTTTGCAAGCCAATGGTGTCCCGGCTGTGGCAATTTCGACACCCTTGAATGCCTGAAAACTGCACTCTGCAACCTCCAGATAGAGGCTCGTGACTTTGTGATCGCGGCCGGTATCGGTCAGGCTGCTAAACTTGGATTTTCTCTGCGATGCAACTTACTGGCAGGCCTCCACGGACGCGCTCTACCACTGGCTTTAGGACTCAAGATGGCCAACCACAAACTCCAAGTTTTAGCCGTTTCAGGAGATGGCTGTTTTTATGCTGAAGGCGGCAACCACCTGCTCCACAACGCCCGCCGCAACCTCGACATCACCATGCTGGCCAGTGACAACCGAGTTTTCGGCCTCACTAAAGGCCAGGCATCACCCACAGCGGCGGCTGATTTTATCACCAAAATCCATCCCGAAGGTAGCGGAGCTCAACCTCTGGAGCCAACCCTCCTCGCTTTAAGTGCCGGGGCAACATTCGTAGCCAAGGCTTTCACCGGCAATCCCGATGAATTAACCGCTATCATAGAAGCTGGTATCAATCATCAAGGTTTTGCCCTGATTGACATTCTTTCACCCTGTGTTTCATTTAATAAAGTCAATACTTTTGCCTGGCTCAAAAAGAGGATAGAACCGATCGCCGAAAGCCATGACCGAAACAATCGCGCTGCGGCCCTGCAACTAGCCCAGTTTAACCCTGAGGAAAAAATCCCCACAGGCATCTACTATCAGACCGAAAAGCCGGTCTACGGAGCTCACAAAAAAGCCTTAAGCGGAGAACCGATTGCCGGGCGCACCCAAAATTACAAACCGGAGCGCGTAAAACCTCTGTTCGCCCGCTACCGATAAACTTTAAGCCTTTGGATTCCTAACCGATTAACTTCCACATAATATTTAAGGAGGAATAGATGAGCCAAGAGAGAATCAACGCCCTGGAAATCGCCCTCAACAACGAAATGAAGGAACATGAATTCTACCTTAAACAAGCCGAAAGAAGTTCAAACCCGGTTGGCAAAGCGATGTTTCTACAGATCGCTGAGGAAGAGCTCGAACATCACGAACGCCTCAAACAATTACATGAAAAATGGGAGAAAGAGGAGCAATGGCCGGAGAGTGTCCCCTTGGAGGTTGCCGGTTCAAACCTCAAAGCAACCCTTCAGAAAGTCGTAGACGCAACCCATAGCCAAGATCCGGGTGATGCCGGCGATCTTGAAGCGGTGCGCACAGCTATAAATTTTGAGGCCGAAGGGGTTAAGTTTTATAAAAAACTCAGTGAGAGCTCACAAGACAAACAAGAAAAAGCTTTCTTCAACCTGCTGGCTGCGATTGAAAACGAGCACCTGCAATCCCTGATTGAGACTGAAGCTTTTTTCCTCGATCCGGCCCAGTGGTATATGCAAAATGAACATGGCGGCCTCGACGGCGTCTGAAATAGCAGCAGCGTTCTCTTTTACAATATCAAAGCCCGAATAAGTTCGACAAAACTGTCGAACTTATTCGGGCTTTGTCGTTTTCAAGTTTCACCACATTTCCCATCAATCTACATAACATATCGAAATAACTATATAAATATTTTCAACAACGACTGGCACGGTTCATGTAGAGTATATCTCCATAAATCATGAAACACATTTAATCTTAAACACAACCTAACAAACCTTACAAACCTTAAAGGAGAAGTAATTATGAAAAAGAGTATCGCAACTATCTGTATGAGCTTGATGATCCTGATTTTGAGCACGGGTATGGCATTGGCCGGCAATGGTAAACTAGGAAACAGCGCCGGCGCAAATGGCGGGGGCACCGGACTCGGGGTTGAGTTTCTACCTTACGACTATCCTTCTGACGTGGAAATAGAGGCTCTGACTTTCATGGTCGAAGAGGAGAAGGTCGCCCGTGATGTCTATAACGTCCTTTACGAAACTTTTGGCATTCCGGCTTTTGCCAATATCGCCAGAGCCGAACAGAGGCATATGGATGCAATCATCGCTCTACTGAATAAATATGAGCTGATAAACCCGGTTGCCGGCCTTGACGCGGGTGTATTCATCAACCAGGATCTGCAAACACTCTACAATAATCTCGTTGCCTTAGGTCAAGTAGACGAAGAAAATGCCCTACTCGTCGGTGCGACAATTGAAGATGTTGATATTTTCGACCTTCTCCATGAATTAGAAGTAGTCGACAACGAAGATATCACCATGGTTTTCGAAAATCTTCTCAAAGGTTCTGAAAATCACCTGCGGGCCTTCAACTCTCTTCTGGTTATGTACGGCTACCTACCCTATGCAGCCAGCGATTTTTTAACCCAGGATGATATTGATACAATCCTTGCTGCCGCCCGGATTAAAGGCAATAGCAACGGATCCATGACCCCGAATGAACGTTTGCCGAAACAAGACCGCATGATTGACGCCAATGGCGATGGCATCTGCGACTTTCTCCAGTAGGAACCACTACAAAACATCTAAAAAGGGGTCAAAATGAGAAAAGAGTGCAAAAAAATCGTCGCCACAACCATTGTTGGGCTTGGCCTGTTACTGGCAATACCTGTCGGAGCCACAGATTACCAATCCTACAGCCTTGAAGATCTGAATGCTATGCAAGGGAACATGGCCACGGCAAGTTCCGAAGAGCGCGAGGCTTTTCGCAGTGCCCGACAAGAAAAAATGCAATCCTTAAGTCCCGACGAACGTCTCTCTTACCAAGCAAACAACGGAAAAGGGTCCGGTAATGGTAACGGTAGCGCCTTGCGAGCCCGTGATGGTAGCGGCTCCGGTTCAATGAACCGTTACGGTGGATCTTCTGGCGGAGGAGGTATGGGTTCGGGACATGGTCGAGGTGGCAAACGCTGATGACGAAGGCTTAGAAAATCCAAAAATCGAACGACGTCATGCCGGCTTATACCCGGCATGACGTCGTTCGATTTTTTTACGATTTATTCAAGCTGCAATGAAGAGAGAAAAGCTGCAAACAGAACTTCAATCGCCGGCAGAACCTCCATCAACCGATGATCGCCGGGTAGAAGATGAAGAGGCAAAGCATGCCGCCGGGCATAGTCAATAATTAACTCCGGCGGGATTATCTCATCCCGCCAACCATGAATAATAGCGTATTGACCGGCTTTGGGCTGCGGATCCTGAACCCGACCGAAGCCCGGCACTGCTATCGCCGGTGCCAAGAGAAAAAGTCCATCCGCCGAGATCTGCTGGGCCGCCACCGCCGCCACATAACTTCCTATACTTGATCCGACAAGCACCAAACGACCACCGACTCCAGGCCGCCAATCCAATAACTTCTCCACCCGTTCATCGGGATCAGCAAGCCCCCGATAATCGATACTCTCAACCGCAAAACCGCACCTTTCAGCAACCTTTGCCAAACGCTTTATCTTGCTGCCCCAGGGCCCGCTCTCCTTACCATGCGAAAAACAGACGGTTCCAACTTCATCTACCATCTTAAAAATCCCCTTAGGTTTCCAAGCTGTTACTACCGCTGCAATTAATTGACTTATTTTAAGCTATACGATATTTCACATATACACTATTTCCAATCAAATAAAAGAGCAAAACAGGAAAAAGATGACTCATGAATTTAGTGACTGCGCCCGCTGTCCTTTTGCTATTGCCGAACGTCTCTGCCGTAACCCGAACGGTAAGGCGCCGGATTTCTGCCCGACCAGGGATTTATCCCAACTGACTAAAAGCAGCCTTAAAATCTATGAAAAAGTTGAATATGCCGAGTTTGCCAAGCAAGCCTCAATCCAGGAGGCCGAAGGCTACGCAGATAGGGATTTAGGCTATGCCCAAGTTCGGCCAACCAAAACCAGAATTGAGGAGATTGCTGAGTTTGCCCAAAAGATGAAATACCGCCGCCTCGGCCTCGCTTTTTGCATCGGCCTGCGCCGTGAAGCAAAAATCGTAGCTGAAATTTATTCAGGCAAAGGGTTTGATGTGGTTTCAGTAATCTGCAAAACCGGTTGTCGCGACAAAGAGCTGATCGGCCTTAGCGAAGATCAGAAAATTGTTCCGCAAGAACCTGAAGCCATGTGCAATCCAGTCTTGCAGGCTATGGTTCTCAATCAATCTCAAACCGAATTCAATATCATGCTCGGCCTCTGCGTCGGCCACGATTCTCTTTTCTTAAAAGAGGCCGAGGCCCCCTGTACCGTCCTGGCCGTCAAAGACCGGGTTTTAGGCCACAACCCTCTAGCCGCAATTTACAACATTGACAGTTACTACCGCAGCCTGAAATAATTTCATGGTAAATATTCGGTTTTACTTAAATGTTGTAGCGTAAGGCTTTATTCTCTTTTCGCAGCACCTGTCGAGAGGCTTATGTCATTTCAAGACATCCGTCCAGCCACCATCTCCATAACCTCGTCGGCCACCCTTTTGACTTGGGCTTGATCGTGTGAAACCATGAGCTGTGTACACTGATCTTTCAAAGTCAGCAGCAGGGACTCGATTTCGCGAGCCGCCTTTTCATCTAGAGATGAAGTGGGCTCATCGAGAAGCAAGATCGCAGGCTCAAGAATCATAGCCCGCGCAATACAGAGGCGCTGTTGCTGACCGCCGGAAAGCGTACGGGCATCATCACGTAAACGGTCTTTAACTTCCGGCCAGAGAAAGGCTTGCTTGAGGGCAGTTTCGACTTTTTGGCCAAAGTTCTCTTTGGGTAACCCCGCCATGCGTAAAGGCAAGGCCAGGTTTCTGTAAATGCTCATCGGCAACGGATTGGGAATCTGAAAAACCATACCAACCTTTCTCCGCAGCCAGCTTAAGGATACATCACGACCATAGATATCGAGTTTTTCGTGATCAAGAAAGAGACTCACCCGACCGCTCATGGTAGCCCCGTTGAGCTCTTCCCAAAGCCGATTTATAGTCATCAAAAAGGTTGATTTACCGGAACCGGAAGGCCCGGTAATCGCAGTGATGGCAGATGCAGCAAACTCGGCACTGATATTATCCAGAATTTGCTGTTTGCCGTAATAAAAAGAGAGGTTTTTAATTTCAATAATCTTTTTCATAGTTATTTTCAGTGATGATAAAGCAAACGCGCGGTTATCTTTTTTCTAATCAACCAGGCAAGAGTGAAAAGCAGGCCACAGATAGCCAGGAGAATCAGAGCCGCCCCAAAACCCTGCTGCAGCTCCTGTTGATCGCTAAATTGTGAAGCCATATAGTAGATATAAAAGGGCAGGGCCTCATAGCTGTTAAAAAGCGAGCGGGGAATACCAGCTGAGACCACGACTCCGGTCAACATGATAACCGCAGTATCTTCTGCAGCCCGACCAATTGCCAGAATAATACCACTGAAGATTCCGGCTGCAGCCTGGGGCAACAAAACAAAACGAATTGTTGTCGCCTGATCCGCACCTAAGGCCGCTGCCGTCAAACGCAAGCTGGTCGGCAACTCTTCCAGGGCCATCTGCGTACTGCGAATCAAATAGGGTAGAACTAGCAAAGCCAGAGCCAAAGCGGAGATCAGCAGACAAGGAGTAAGAAAAGTAAAATGTTTATGCAGGAAGATGGTTAGAGAAAAACCAAAAAGGCCGATAACAATCGAAGGCACGCCGGCAAGGAGATCAAAAATGAGTGAAAAAAAACTTTTACTTCTTTTACCGGCATACTCGGCCAGATAAATACCGGCCCCAAGACCGAACGGCAAAGCCGTAAGCAAAACCAGAAAGACCAGAAGAAAAGTGCCGACGATCGCCGGCAGAAGGCCATCGCTCACCACTCTTTTTAAGAGTAAGGCATCCCACATACCGGTGCTGCCAAAGATCAGGTCAAAGCTTAATGCCGGCAGCCCTTGAGTCAAAAGAAAAACCATAAACGTGCCGCAAGCCCCGACCAGGATAAGACCGCTGATCCAGGCAAAGATATAGAGCAAAAAATCAAAAACTCTGGTCATGGCTCGGTTTCGTCGAATTAAAGTGCAGGTGACGCAAACTTAAAGTCAGTATTGCCGTCCACAAATAGAGAATAATACCACAGGCAAAGATAGTCTTAAATTCAATACTGTCAAAGTCGGCAGCCATCACCAGAGCGATATGGGCCGTCAAAGTCCGAACCGAATCCAGTAAAGACTCCGGCTGGGCCGTTGCATTACCAGCCACCATCAGGGCGATCATGGTATCACCCAAGGCCCTTCCTGAGGCCAACAACAGCCCCGTCATAATCCCCGTCCTCGCACCCGGCAAAATTACATGCACCAGTTTTTGTCGGCGTGTGCCCCCCAGAGCCTCAAGGGCTCGTATATGGCTTACGGGAATGGCCGCAAAACTTTCGAGAAAAACCAAAATCATGGTCGGCGAAATAAGCAGAGCCAAGAGCAGAGCGGCACTCAAGATAGACATGCCGGAGCCCCGGGAAAACCATTCTCGCACTAGAGGAACCAGAAAAAAGATGCCAACAAAGCCATAGATCACGGTGGGGATACCGGTCATCATCTTGACCACTTGATGGAGAAACCGGGCCAGGCGGCGGGGGGCTATCAGATGGATGAGAATGGCATTGCCGAGACTTAAAGGAAAAGCCACCAGAAGACTTAGAGAAACGACGGCACATGTACCACATATAAAAGAAAAAATCCCGTAAAGTCCCTGATCGGGAGCCCACTTTTGCGTCAACAGTAGAGTCAGTGAATGAGTCGAAAAAAGCGGCAGACCGAGTATCACCATAAAGGCAAAAATCGACAACGTCAACACCCCCCCGACAACCGTTGCCGAAAAAAACAGGGCCCGGCTTCCTCGAGCCTGACGCTTAACATGAGATTTCATCTGGCCGTTCACCTGGACGCCGGAATCAGACCCTTCCTGGAGATAATTTCCCGCCCGGTCGGGCTGAAAAGAAAATCGATAAAACTTTTTGTCAAGCCTTCTCTATCGCCTTTGGCCGCCGTACCTTTGGTATTGCTATAGAGACCGCGCACAACTGTATATTCCCCTTTTTGCACAGTTTCCAAGGATGGCTTAACCCCGTCAAGGGCAACCGCTGCCACCGATTTATCTAGATAGCCAACCGAAACATAGCCGATGGCATAAGGGTTGTGAGAGACACCGGCTTTCATAGCCCCATTCGAGACGACAACCAGGGCTTTATTAGTAATCACTTTTTTAGCCAGGGCTTTTTTCCAGAAGACCTTGCGGGTACCACTACCCTCGTCCCTGGTAAAGACTGCAATTTCCTTATCGAGACCACCAACATCCTGCCAATTTGTCAAGCGTCCGCTAAAAATATCCTGCAGCTGAGCCCTGGTCAACGCTTGAACCCGGTTGTCTCGGTTGACAATTACACCAACCCCATCAAAGGCCCACCGATTAAGGCCAAGTCCATACTTTTTAATTTCGTTATCAGTCGGCCTACGACCGGAATTACCGATATCAACTAAGCCTTCACCAACCTGTTTGATGCCAGCCCCAGAACCACCACCGGCGATCGAAATTTGAATATCCGGGTTGGCCTGCATGATGAGTTTGGCCACCTCTTTCATCACCGGGATATGGGCCGTCCCCCCGGAAATCCTGAGAACTCCGGCTTGACCGATAAAGTCCGCCATCGGCTCCGCCCACACTGGAGAGTTGAAAAGAGTGAAAAAGATCAACAGGACCAACAGGACAGAACATTTTAGAGTGGCAATCTCTTTTTTCAAGATGGTCCAAAACATAACGTTTCTCCCAAAAGTTAAAGTATTATGGGGTTGGTAAAGATTCTATTAATTTACCATAAATCTTCAACGTACATCCAATTGAAATCACATATACAAACTACCAGTAGTATAGTTTTGTTCAATGGAAATCGATCTGCAAACCGGGCTTTTCCTTGAATATCAAGAAGTTTATGTGTATGTAAAGAGCCTTGGTTAAAATGCGATTTCAAATATCTCATAAACCACTGATCAGTTTAAATCTAAACCGCCAGATTGATATCTTTTATTCGCTAAAGTCAATCCCTCCAGAGGGCTGCATGAATTACGCGAACTCAACCCCTCAATCATTTATCAAACTCGAAAAAATCTCCAAAACCTATCCTGGAATAGTTCCGGTCACTGCCTTAAAAGAGATTAATCTCACGATTACGATTGGCGAACGCTTGGCCCTGCTCGGCAAAAGCGGCTCCGGCAAATCGACCCTGCTCAACCTTCTGGCTTTAATCGACAAACCGAGCCGTGGGCAACTCCTGATTGACAACCGAAATAGCACCGGTTTTTCCGAAAAAGATGCCACCCGTTACCGCCGCCGCGATATCGGTTTCATCTTCCAGTTCTTCAACCTGCTGCCGACCCTCACCTTAAGAGAAAACATCACTCTACCGATGGAACTTCTGGGGCACAAAGATGACGCTCTAATGTCAAGTTTATGCCGCGAAGCCGGAATCGAAAACCAACTTGACCGCTATCCGGAAGAGGTTTCGGGCGGTGAACAACAACGGGCGGCGGTTATTCGAGCCCTGGTCAAAAAACCGCGCCTCATCCTGGCTGATGAGCCCACCGGTAATCTTGATCTTGAAACCGGCCTCCACATTGTCGGCCTGATGAACGAGATCTGCAAGACTTTCGGTACGGCACTGGTCATGGTCACCCACAGCCGGGAAGCGGCTGACACTTGTGGTCGGCGCCTGAAAATTGTTGACGGTTGCCTGTTTCCCGATGATTAATCTCTTAAAAGCTTTTCTGCGTCACCATCTTCGACGCCCCCTGCCGGCACTACTCTGGATTTTCGGGGTGGCTTTGGGCGTCACTATGGTCTCGGGCATCTATCTGGCCAATCAGTCGGCCTTAAACTCTTTCAGTAAAGCCACCAAAGCCCTTTCGGGACGGGCCACCCACGAGATCTCTACACCCGGCGGCCTTATTGACGAAACCATCTACACCCTGCTTTTAAAAAACTTCCCCGGGCTTAAAGCCGCCCCGGTGGTTGAGGGTAATCTCGCCTGCGGCGGCCGTCTGCTGACCCTGATCGGCATCGACCCCTTTGCCGCCCGCCAACTCAACCCCTTGATTGATAAGACCTTCAGCCCCGAGGATATACTGCGCTTTATAAGTGAACCAGGACTCGTCCTGGCCTCGACTGCCGCGACCCAACTGGCAAGTGCCGAGGGCAAACTTTTACTCGACAGCGGCGGTCGCCGCGAAGCCTTGCGCCCCTTGCAAATTCTCAACTCCATCGAGTTGCCGGAAAACCCTGAAAAAGCATTGATTTTTGGAGACATATCATGGGTTCAAGAGATCCTGCAGGGGCCGGGTAAACTCAAAAAGATCGATCTTATTGTCGAAAACACAAAACTTATCGACAGCCTTAAAAAACTGCTGCCAGCCCACGTTCAAATAACAGCCGTGACCAATCAGTCCCGGCTCTATACGGCAATGCTCGACTCTTTCAGCTTAAACCTCACGGCTTTGAGCCTGCTCTCCCTCTTTGTCGGTTTCTATCTGGTCTACAATACCGTCCTCTTTGCCCTGCTGCAAAGACGCCAGGAGCTCGGCATCCTGCTGACCATGGGTTTCTCACGTTCCCAGATAACCGGTGCTCTACTGGTTGAAATCAGCTTTATCGCCGGCCTGGGCTCCCTACTTGGTCTCGGTCTCGGTTACGGATTGGCAAGCTACTCTCTGGCGATTATCAACCAGACCATCTCTGACCTATACTTTTTTCTCCGCTCAACCCCGCCGCAGACAAACCTCGACTTCTACCTGCGGGGCCTAGTCATCGGCATCGGTTCGGCCTGGATCGCCGCCTTTTTTCCCCTGCTCGAAATTCGCCATAATACGATTCTCTCACTATTGAGTCGCCGTCCGAGCAAAGATCGCACCTTTACCAACCGAAAAAGAAATTTCCTCATCGGCCTGCTGATTATTGCAGCCTCGTTGATTCTGGCATATCTACCTTCGGCAACCCCTTACTTCGGCTTTGGCGCAGCTTTTGGCATCTGTTTAGGCTCCTCCCTGCTCGTCCCTTTGGGAGTTGAGACTATCATTTCCCGAATAACGGCCACGACTTTGCCCCAGCTTAAATGGCGTCTTGCGATCGGGGCCGTAAAACGTTCTTTGAGTCGCAGCGCACCGGCGGTTGCCGCCCTGATGGTGGCCCTCTCCATGTCGATGGCGATCTCACTGATGATCGGCTCTTTTCGGAATACCGTCGACCAATGGTTTCTAAACAGCATTCAAGGTGATTTTTATATCACCGACAGCGACCGCGATTACGATGCCAGCTTGCTTAACCCAAGCCTCGTCAAAGAACTTTCCAATCTGCCGGAAATTGCCGCCAGTAACCGCTACCGCAACCTGCGCTACCAGTTCAACGGTCGTCTGGTCAGGCTCACCGGGGTTGACGCAAAAGTCTTAAAAAACTA
>DAOWIX010000160.1 GCA_030640695.1 Deltaproteobacteria bacterium
AAACCACTGTGCAAAACCGCAACCTGGGGGCCAAACTCAGGCATCAGACCATCGACCAACTCAATCGTTAAAGCGAACACGGGCACCAGATAGAGGGCCCCCAAGCCACGCCGGATAACTTTAGCGATCAACTTGATATAGATCTCGGTTTTGCCGCTACCGGTCACCCCATGCAGAAGATAGGGAGAAAACTTCTCCTCGGCCAAGGTGACATTAATCTGCTCAAAGTTATCCGCTTGAGCCGGCGTCAGAATCACCTCTGGTCGAGGGATTGCCAAAGGCGCGCTATCGTCCGACGAGAGCGAGCGCAGTTTAGGAACCTTGGCACCCTTAAGCCAACCCCGCTCCTGCCAACGGCGCAACCAAGTGCCGCCACCGCTGAAAGCGGACAAAAACCGCCGCTGGCTGAAAAATCCACCTGCCGCAATAAATTCGAGTAAACGCTGACGTTTATTCTCTTCGATCCGAGAGCCGGTCAGGGCTTTAAGGATTGCCGCCTTATCGACAATTTCATAGATCATCTCAACCTGAACCTTTACCACAGGCGGCAGTAACTGGTCTTCACTAACCAACCAGCCCTGCTTGACCCAACCCGCAAGCCGAGGTTTAAGACGGGTCAAAGGGATCGGAGTCGCAAACTTTCTGGAAAGTTCTTCAAGCGACAAAGAACCAACGGCAGTCAGCAATTTTAGAATCTCTAACAGCAGAGGTGAACGGGTTTTGGCATCGGAAGCTAACGCCTTCTCACCAAGCCGCAGGAGTCGTCGCTGGCGATATTGCAGACCTCCCGGCAAAAGCCCATGCAGGGCTTCTCCAAGCGGGGTCTGATAGTAGCGAGCGGCGCGCTGGTAGAAGGCCAGATGATCCTGATTAAAAAGAGGATCTTCGTCAACCACTGCGGCCAAAGCTTGCAGGGTAACGCCCTCTTTAAGAGGCGGACACTGATCTCCCCAGGCCACCAGATAGCCGCTGGTCAAGCGCTTACGAAAAGGCGCCAGAACCCTTTTGCCAACCACCAAACGAGAAATGATTGCGGGGTCATCAACAAGATAGGTAAAAATCGTATCGAGGGGCAGGTTAAAGGCTACCTGAGCATAGATGGGTGGATTAATTGCGGACATGATTAATTTAGTTTTTTACCCGTCATCTTGAGAAAAGCATCCTCTAAATTAACCCGGCGGATGGTATAAGGGTAGGTCAATTGGGCGGCCTTGGCGGCAGCCTCCTCTCGAGTTGCGAAGTAGAAACTTTCGACCCGGCCATCATGGATCTGATCTAAGGCCCACTCTCCCAGACTGTTTATCAAAACTTGAGGATTATCGAGGGCCACAATCTGGCCATGATCGAGAAAGGCGACCCGATCGGCCAGAAACTCGGCCTCCTCGATATAGTGAGTCGTCAGAAAAACCGTCACCCCATCCTGCTGAACCTGTTTGATCAGAGCCCAGATCTGGCGCCGGATTCCAGGATCAAGGCCGACTGTCGGTTCATCAAGAAAGAGGATGGCGGGCTCATGAAGCAGAGCCCGAGCCATCATCAGGCGCCGTTTCATACCGCCGGAGAGCTCCCGCACCAGAGAGTTACGGCGATCGAGAAGACCGATATAGTCAAGTAGCTCATCGATACGCTGACGTTTCTCACGGCCTAAAGCAAAGAGACGACGATGAATCTCAAGATTATCGAAGACCGTCAGCTCCTGGTCAAGATTAAAAGCCTGGGGCACGAGGCCGCACTGCCGTTTGGCATTAAGAGCCTCATCCTCAACTGAAAAACCGTTAAGCCAGGCTTGACCGCCGGTCGCCCGGGTGAGACCGGAAAGAATGCGGATAGTAGTCGTCTTCCCTGAGCCGTTGGGACCCAGATAAGCAAAGATTTCGCCCCGAAAAACCTCCAACGAAACCCCGGCCAGAGCCTTTATGCCCTTAAACTCCTTAACCAGATTTTCTATTTTTATAACCGGCTCAGACATCTTTTAGTCACTGATTGATTCTATCGGCAAACGAGCAAAATTTGTATCGAATTTAATTAAATGTAATCGTTTTTAGTAGTCAGTCGCCAGTGATCAGTCGTCAGTAAAAAAACCTGGCAACTGACGACTGACTACTGGCGACTGTTTTCACCTTTTCACCAGTTCGACAATCGTCACCGCCGCCCCGCCGGAGGCGGCATCGGGGTGAGAAAAATTACTGACATAGGGCAGTGTTTTAAGGATTTCATGCAAGCCCTGACGCAGACGGCCGGTACCGTGGCCATGGATAATCTCAACCCGAAACTCTCCACCAACAACCGCTTGATCGATAAAAACGGTAAGCAGGTCGGCGGCTTCATCAACCCGCTTGCCGATCAGGTTGAGAACCTGGGCCGCCCCCGAAACCCCGAGGGCTCCGCTCCCGAGGCCGGAACCTCTATCTTCGGCGGCAACATTTCTAATCTTTACCGAACCCTCTTTAGCGGCCCCATCTCCACTCGCAGCTCCGGGCAGGTGCCGACTGATTTTGTCTGGGGCCAGAGTCACCCGCAGATTTCCATCCAGAACTACCGTAAAACGCTTACGTGAGGGCTCAATTGTGACAACCGTTGCCGTCTTCGTCTGACCCGCAACCTGAACCCGATCACCGACGGCGATTTTTTCGTAATCGATCGCAGCCGGTGCCCTGACAGGTTCCGGCAAAAGAGCGTAAACCTCATCTCGAGCTTCATTGAAAGCATTACGGAGCTTACCAACTTTAACTTCCGACCCCTCTTCTAAGCCGGCTTTCTCAACAACTATTTTAGCCGCCTGCAACTCAGCCTTAGCCACTTCCAATTCCGCCAGACGATCCTTAAACTTCTGGCGCGCCTCCTTAACCAGGAGAGCGACCTGCTCGCTGGCACTAGCCTGAAACTTCTCCTTTTCGACCGCAAGTTCAGCTGTCAGGCGCTGCCCGCGTTCGCTCTCAATCCGGGCCTGCTGTTTTAATTTAAGCAGCTCTTTTTCATGACCGGCGGTATGAGCCAGGCGTTTCTCCAAACGGGCCGCCAGATTCGTGGTCCGATTCTCGCCTTCATCCAGAAGTGAGCGGGCATGTTCAACCAGCTCTTCGGAAAAACCTAAGTTGCGAGCAATCAAAAAAGCATTACTGAGTCCCGGCACCCCATATTGAAGATAGTAGAGCGGCTTAAAATTTGCCGGATCAAAGGCGACCGCGACACTGCTGACCCCCGCCTCTTCATAGGCATAGGATTTGACATCATTATAGTGGGTAGTCACCATAAATGTCGCTCGCCGCTTTTTGAGCTCCATCAATACTGCCTGAGCCAGAGCCGCTCCCTCTTTGGGATCAGTACCGACCCCCAACTCATCAAGCAGCACCAGCGAGTTGGCATCGGCCTTCTCTAAAATTGCCTTGACCGCCAGCAGGTGACCGGAAAAAGTACTCAATGAGGCCGCCAGATTCTGCTCATCACCAATCGCCGCCAAGACCAAAGGAAAAAGCGGCACCCGACTTTCGGGGGCCACCGGCAAGAGTAA
>DAOWIX010000145.1 GCA_030640695.1 Deltaproteobacteria bacterium
CGGGTTGTCATCCGGGCGAATGTCATTATATCAGTGGTAATCTCGCGGCCCGGAGAAAGTTTGCTTTTTTGCAAAACTTTTTGAACTATATCGGCATTGAGAAAGATCGGGCCATCTTTACCTGGATCTCCGCCTCGGAAGGGGAGAAGTTTGCCAGGGTGATTACCGAGGTAACCGAAAAAGTTCGCGTTCTCGGTCCGGCTACCAAACTAATCAAAGAGCTAGATCGCGTTTAAATTCGACAACTTCAAGGGAATAGTTAAAGTGAATTCTATAGAAGAAAAAATCAGGGAAGAGGCTAAACGTCTGCTTGATGAAAAAAAAGTGGATGTTGTTATCGGCTATGAGACGGGAACCCTGCCCCTGCAGACTGCACCCTGCTTTATCACTTCAAGTGATGAGGTCGATAAACTTGTCTGGAACCCCTGCTGTAAACAGAATCTGGCGATCTATGTTCATTCTGCTTTAACTCAGCACCGGGAGTCTCAGAAAAGAGTTAAGCCGGAAGATAAAAAGGCAAAGATCGTGGCTGTTGTAGCCCGGGGCTGCACCAGTCGTTCTCTGGTTATCCATCTGCAGGAGAAGCAGTATAACCGCGAAGATCTGGTTATCATTGGGGTTCCCTGTCAAGGTTATATTGACAAAAATAAACTTGAAGCAAAAGTTGATGGTCTTGAGGTTATTACTGGATCGATTGATGGTGATGCGATAAAAGTTGAAACCAGTAAAGGTAAAACCGAGCTCTCTTTAATTGAAGTTACAGCTGATAATTGCCTTGAGTGTCGCTTCTGTAATCCGGTTATCCATGATTTTATGGCTGGGGAGGCGATCCCGGTCTATGAAAGTGATGATGAGTTTGCTGTAGTCGATGAGTTTGCCGCTCTGCCGGAAGCTGATCGCTGGGATTATTTTTCGGCAGAGATGAACAAATGTATGCGTTGTTATGCCTGTCGCAATATCTGCCCTTCATGTTACTGTAAAGTCTGTTTCGTTGAACAGAGTCAGCCCGAGTGGGTTGGGGCCGGGGTCAACCCTTCGGACAATCAGGTTTTTCAGATCATGCGGATGTTTCACATGGCGGGCCGCTGTGTTGATTGTGGTTCCTGTGTCGAAGTTTGTGCCGAAGGGGTTGATTTGAGAAAGTTCCTCAAAAAACTTGATAAAGACGATCTTGATCTTTACGAACATCGGGCCGGGGCCGAACTTGACAAAGAGGCCCCGCTCTCAACTTTTCGTGAAAATGATGCTGAGAGTTTTATTTTCGAACCAAAGTAGGATGGTGTCGTAAAAGTTTCGTGATTTTTTAAGAATGCTTTAAAGTTGTTGAATTTAACGTAAAACGGATGGATTGTTATGGGAAGTTTTCTGGAAGATGTCAACCGGCAAATTAATGGCATAGACCTGCAGAACTGTTATCATTGCCAAAAATGCAGTTCCGGTTGTCCGATGGCAGCGGCCATGGATTTTAAACCGAACGAGATCATTCGCATGGTGCAGATGGGTCAGCGGGATCAGCTTTTGCGGAGCTCCGCCATCTGGCTGTGCGCTTCCTGCGAAACCTGTGTTACCCGCTGCCCCAATGCAGTTGATATACCCCGTATGATAGATGTTTTAAGAGAGATGAGTCTCGACGCCGGGGTGGTTCCTCATGATAGAGAAGTTATTCAGTTCCATGAAGCTTTTCTGAGCACTGTAAAACTCGGCGGACGCGTTAACGAACCTTTGATGATCGTATCCTATAAGTTAAAAACCGGTACCTATTTCAAAGATGTGATAGTTGGGATCAAGATGTTTCTAAAAGGGAAACTCTCCCTCTTTGCCCCGCGTACCAAAAACCGAAAATCGATTCGCAAGATTTTTAGCTCTACGGCTAAATCATAGAAAGAGCCTATTTAAGGAGGTTTTCTTTGGATTATTCATACTATCCCGGATGTTCGCTGCACTCCACAGGCAAGGAGTACGGCCAGTCGGTCGAGGTTGTCAGCCGGGCTTTGGGGATTAAACTGCACGAATTAGACGATTGGTCCTGTTGCGGGGCGACTTCGGCCCACAGTACCAATTTTGAACTCTCCGTGGCTCTGCCAGCCAGAAATCTGGCGATTGCCGAAAAACAGGGGTTTGATCTCATGATCCCTTGTGCCGCCTGCTATAATCGCTTTAAAAGTTCTCAACATAACCTCGCTCAAGATAGTGGGCTCAAAAAGAGTATCGCCAGTAGTCTTGACGATGACTATAACGGAACCGCCGTTATTCGGAGTCCGATTGACATTTTTCATCAGGATGTCGGACTCGAATTTTTAGAAGAGAGAGTCGTCAAAAAGCTTGAGGGACTTAAACCTGTATCATACTATGGCTGCCTCTGGTTACGGCCGACGGAGATTTGCGGCTTTGATGATACCGAAAATCCCTATATGCTTGATGAGATGTTGACCTCTTTAGGCGCAGAAAGTCGCAATTGGTCTTTTAAAACTGACTGTTGCGGGGGGAGTCTGACCATCAGCAAAACCGAACTGGTTGAAAATATGGTGGATCGACTCATGCGCATGGCCCGGGAAGCCGGAGCCAACTGCCTGGTTACGGCCTGCCCATTGTGTATGGCTAATCTCGATATGCGGGCTCACGCTGACGTGGAGTTGCCGGTCTTCTATTTTACAGAGTTAATTGCCTTGGCAATGGGCCTGGAAGGGCCTGAAAACTGGTTCGGACTGCATAATATTGATCCTTTACCACTTATTAAGTCACTGAAGTTACTATAGGGCATCAATTATGGAAGCAAAACTGATTAAAAAGGCGGCGTTGGGTGACATCGTCAAGAAAATAGCCGGACAAAAACCGGTTTATGCCCCGGTTAAAGAGGGCAGCAAGGTTCATTTCAAGTTTTTAGCGAAAGGGGAGAGCCCTTTTTTGGCTTACGCCAATTCGGTTAATGCTCCGAAAAATCTCTTTTTTCCGCAGACCGAAACCTTGATGCACTATACCAAAACTGCTCGCGGCAACGAGCTTGTCGAAGAGTCTGAAACTTTTAGCGAGATGGTTCTTTTCGGGGTGCGTCCCTGTGATGTCAGAAGTTTCAAACTTCTTGATATGGTTTTTGACCAGAAGCAGTACAGCGACCCATATTATGTTGAGAAGAGAGAGAGAACGACAATTATTGCTCTGGCTTGTCGCCAACCCCCATTTTCGACCTGTTTTTGCACGTCGGTCGGCGGCCACCCGGCTCAAGCTGATGGTGCCGATATCCTTATTTCGGAACTCGATGATGATTATCTGGTGGAATTTTTAAGCCCTAAAGGCGAGAAATTGATTAAACTTTTTGGTGATTTAAGAGCGGCCGATGAAGCGGCCTTAAATCGCAAAAAAGAGTTGTCTGATGAAGCTGTGGCAGCAATCAAGTCACATATTCCGGCAACCGAAATCAAAACCTGGCTTGATAGTAATTTTGAGCACCCGTTCTGGGATAGTATCCATCAAGGCTGTCTCGCTTGCGGTACCTGCAGCTACCTTTGCCCCACCTGCCACTGTTTTGATATCCGCGATGAGGCTCAAGGTGATGACGGCATTCGTCTGCGAACTTGGGATTCCTGCATGTATTCCATCTATTCCCAGGAAACCTCAGGCCATAACCCGAGACCGGGCCAGAAACAGCGCTGGCGGCAGCGGTTGATGCATAAGTTTAAATACTTTGTCGACAATTACGATGCTATCTCATGTGTCGGTTGCGGGCGCTGTGTGATGAGCTGTCCGGTTAACACCGATATTAGAAAAATCGTTAACGATATTGCCAAATTAAATTAATTTTCAGAGAGCTTAAAGGTTATGCAAAAAAATCCCTATATTCCCGCTCCGGTTAAGGTTGAAAAAATTATTACCGAGGTCGACACCAAGGATATCAAGACTTTTCGTCTTGATTTCCTGAACCAGGAAGATAAGGAAGCGTTTACCTATCTGCCGGGCCAATTTGCCGAGCTTTCCATTTTCGGCAAAGGAGAGTCGCCGATCGGCATCGCCTCATCCCCAACTGACCCCGACTACATTGAGTTTACCGTCCAGAAAGCCGGTGTAGTGACGACCGCGTTACACAATTTTGAAGAAGGAACACTGATGGGCGTACGTGGTCCTTTAGGCAACTCCTGGCCCCTTGACTATCTTAAAGGTAAAGATGTCGTGCTGGTCGGTGGTGGTTTCGCCTTTACGACTATCAGATCATTAATCAACTATATGCTTGATGATAAAAATCGAGCCGATTTCGGTAAGATTACTGCAATTTACGGGGCCAGAAATCCAGGTCTGCTGCTCTATCGTGATGAGTTGGCCCTCTGGCAGAAACGTGACGACATTGATATGCATGTAACCGTAGATAAAGGTGATGAAAACTGGACGGGACGGGAAGGCTTTGTGCCGACCGTCTGCAAAGATGTCGCACCCTCTTCAAATAATGCGGTGACCCTGATCTGTGGCCCGCCGATCATGATCCGTTTTACCTTGCCGGTCTTTTTCGAGCTTGGTTTCTCTAAAGAGAATATATACACTTCTCTGGAGATGAGAATGAAGTGTGGTATAGGTAAATGCGGCCGCTGTAATGTCGGCAGTAAATATGTCTGTAAGGATGGTCCGGTCTTCTCTCTGGCGGAACTTGATGAGCTGACCCCGGAATACTAGTCAAGAACATCATTAACTATTTTTGTACGCTTTCCTCTCTTTGCACACTTCACTTTAAAAAAACATTTTGACCTTTTGGGTGAAATACCATTATTAATGAACTCAATGGCTTCGTAAGAAGTCTGAAATCCTTTTTAAAAGTCATTCCGTCCGGGATCAGGATCCGGGATGGCTATCAATCTAGAATCCAGTAATTTCAACATGTTCTGGATTCCTGATTAGAGCATGCCAGAGACTTGGTTGATTTCGGGTTCGGCATGACGCATTCAGTTATCTCCAATAATAACCCCGGACAAACAGAGATTAATATGGACGAACAAAATCAAAGTCGAAGGCAATTTCCAAGGGTAGAGATTCAGGCACAGGTTGAATTCTTTGTTGATGCTGATATAGTCTCCGCAGAAACTATAGATATTTCTGATGGCGGCCTGCAAATCACCACTCATGAACCCGTAAAAGCTACTCTTAGGGTTACCGAAAACAATGGTAAGATCAAAGAATATCAGGCTGAAATGATATGGGCCAGACGCAGCCCGGAAGAGAAAATGACATTTGGTCTCAAATTTATCGATAACGAAAACAGGGTGTTGGACATTGTATCTTTTTAATACGGAAATAGTTTGCAACCAGAAACTCTCCCCAAATATCTTCCGCTTACGCCTTAAAGCGACAAAAGATTTCTGCCGCGAGGCAGCGCCGGGTAAGTTTGTTATGCTCGGCACCGACGACAGCCTCTTCGACCCACTATTGCGGCGGCCCTTCGGTATCTGTCGTTGGGGAGAAGATTGGTTTGAAGTGGTGATCAAGATAGTCGGTAAGGGGAGTTGTCAGTTGAGCCGGCTCGAAAGTGGGGGGGCGGTGGCCATTCACGGTCCTTTGGGAAATGGTTACCCGAAGGACCAGCTGGAGAGTGTGCAAAAACCTCTCTTTTTAGTTGCCGGCGGCATGGGTATCGCGTCTATTGCTTCACACATCTTTTCCGCTCTCGACTCGAAACAATCTCTAGCCGGAACCTTTTTGTTTTATGGTGCCGCGAGCTATTCAGAGTTGATCTTGCGCAACGAACTGACAGCCGCAACCGCCATCGGGTTGCATATCCATACGATTACCGATGACGGCAGTTGTGGCCGTCAAGGCCTGGTAACTCAATTACTGGCCACTGAACTGCAAAATCAGCCGCAAGGCCGAGTCTTTGCATGTGGACCCGAACCCATGCTGAAAAGCGTTCAGAACGTTTTGCAAAAGGTTGGCAGCGAAGGTTATATAAGTCTTGAGAATCGCATGGCTTGCGGTTTTGGTGTCTGTTTAGGATGCGTACAGACGGTGCTTTCTGAGGATAGTAAAAGTGGTGTGGAAACGGCAAAAGTTTGTACTCAGGGGCCGGTTTTTCCGGCCCAAGAGGTGGTTTTCTGATGGTTGATCTCAAGGTTGAAATTGCCCCCGGAGTGATTTTAAAAAATCCAGTACTGACAGCTTCCGGAACTTTTGGTTATGGCCGCGAGTATGCCCCCTATTTTGACATATCGAAACTGGGGGCGATAATAACCAAAGGCTTGTCTCTGCAACCGAAAACCGGTAACCCAGGCGTCAGAATCACCGAAACCGCCTGTGGTATGCTCAATGCCATCGGTTTAGAAAATATCGGTGTTGAACGTTTTCTGGCCGACGAACTCCCAATTTTACGAAAGCTTAAAGCTGTCGTAATCGTCAACATCTTTGGCAACAATCAATCCGACTACGCAGCTCTGGCCGCAAAACTTGATGGAATTGCTGGAATCACCGCACTTGAAATTAATATTTCCTGTCCCAATGTCAAGGCCGGCGGGATTCAGTTCGGAACCGATCCTCAAGCTGCCGCGAAACTGGTAGCCGCAGTTCGCAAAGAGACCTCGCTGCCATTGATCACTAAACTATCCCCAAATGTCAGTGATATTGTCGCAGTTGCCAAAGCGGTGGAGGAGGCCGGCAGTGATTCCCTGTCGTTGATCAACACCCTACTTGGCATGGCCATTGATCTCGACCAGAAAAGACCGATTCTGGGAAATGTTACCGGCGGTCTTTCCGGACCAGCCATTAAACCGGTAGCCTTGCGTATGGTCTATCAGGTAGCCCAGGCCGTATCAATCCCGGTTATCGGTATTGGCGGTATCGTTAGCGCTCGTGATGCACTGGAGTTCCTGCTGGCCGGGGCCACCGCAATTGAGGTAGGTACAGCCAGTTTTATCAATCCACAAACCGCCAGCAAGATTGTCGAAGGAATCGAAAACTATCTCGACGACCAAGGTTGTGACCGAATAACTGATTTCATCGGCTCACTGGAAAAAAATCCAATCTAAACCACCGATTAAAATGGGAAATATCTATGACCAATAACGATATATTACGCCGGATTCGCTATACATTTGACTTTAACGATGCAAAAATGATTGCAATCTTTGGACTGGCTGATCATAAAGTTACCCGGGAGCAGATAAGCAGTTGGCTGAAAAAGGAGGATGACGTTGCCTTTCATGAGTGCAGCGACACTCAGCTGGCGATTTTCCTGAATGGTTTGATTAATGATCGACGAGGGAAAAAAGAGGGCCCCCAACCCAATCCGGAGCAGAATTTAACTAACAATATTATTCTGAGAAAAATAAAAATAGCATTAGATCTGCAAGCTGACGATATACTGGAAATTTTGAACCTGACTAATGTGAATATAAGTAAACATGAGTTAAGTGCTTTTTTTCGGAAGCCGGGCCATAAACACTATCGTGACTGCCTCGACCAAATCCTGCGTAATTTCATGAATGGGGTGCAACTTAAATATCGCGATAACATTCAACAATAGTTTCACTTCTTCTTTTGCAGCAACTTGTCAAGGTCGGCAAATGGCTGTTGGGTGGAGGATGGCTTTTGTCGACTGCTTGATGCCGTTTCTCCAGGCGTTACTTCAACCGGGTGTTTCGTGTGCTCGTAGTCATGACAGTAGAGACACAGCAACTCCCAATTACTACCGTCTGCCAAGTTGTTATCGTGGTTGTGATCCTTGTGGTGGACGGTAAGCTCACGAAGTTTTTTGCCACTGAATTCACGACCGCACCGGGCACAGATCCAAGGATACATCTTGAGCGCCCGTTCCCGATAGGTTAAAGAACGAAGCTCTTTATCGCGCCGTAATTCGGCAAGGGAATCTTCCAGCTTATTCCCCTCGTTGGGTCTCTTTGGGGTCATGTAACCTGTGAAAATAGGGGTAAAGGAGAAGGTTTCAAGAAATATGACTGCTA